>JALZJA010000515.1 GCA_030860005.1 Actinomycetota bacterium | reverse complement strand
GAACGGCAGCGCCAGGCCGGCCGAGGCCTTGAGTCCGGCGGCGAGCGCGAGCCCGCCGCCGGCGAGGTGCTCCCGGCCCTGAGCGGCGAGCGCGACGCCGCCGAGCACGAGCGCGGCCGGCAGTAGGTCGTTGTGGGCGCCGCCGACGCCGTACGCGAGCAGCAGCGGGTTGAGGGCGACGAACAACGTCGCCGGGAGCGGGTCGCGCCCCGCCTGCCGCGCCACGAGCCAGGTCAGTGCCGCGCACACCAGCCCGGCGAGCGCCGCGACGGCCTTGTACACCCACAGGGCGACGGGAATCGACACGTGCGCGAGCGGATAGCCGACGGCCGTGAACAGCGGCCCGTAGGGGCTCGGGATGTTGTGCCAGCGCACGAACGGCGTGACCGCGTCGTCCGGTGCCGCCGCCGCACCGTGCGTGTAGGGGTTGAGACCGTACAGCTCGCCCAGGCGGGCGTAGTCGATGTACCCGAACACATCGGCGGAGAAGAGCGGCGGCCCGAGGAAGAACACGAGGTGCAGGGCGAAGACGGCGGCCAGCGCGGTCCGGACCGGGAGCGCGCGAGCGCAGGCGAGCACGATGACGTAGCAGACCGACATCGCCACGATCAGCCGCGCTCCCCCGGACGATGTGACCGTGAGCCCAAGCTCGCCGAGGGGTCCCCGCAGCCAGCCCGGGGACTCCTGCAGCGCGGAGGGCGCGAAGAACGACAGGTGCTCGCCGGCCGCCCCCGCGGCAAGCATGATGCTGGCGGCGAGCAGGCCGGTCAGGGCGCCGAGGCCGGCGATGCGCTGCGCTGCCGCGGCGGCTCCCGCCGGCAGGCGCGCCCCCAGTGGCGAGATGCGCTCGACGCGCTCGGCCGTCGACATGCTCACAGCATGACGCGAAACCGCATGACAAGGTCCTCAGTCAGCGGTCAAGCGCGACAGGTAGCGATCCGGGGCTTTCAGCAGGCGCCGGGGTTCTGCGAGCAGAAGTTCTCGAACTCGCCGCCGCCGGCCTGCGCGCCGCCGGTCGTCGACTGGCCCGCGGGTGCGCCACCCGACTTCGGCGAGCTCTGCGGCGCCGCTGGTGGCGCCGCGGCGGGAGGCGCGGCGGCCGGCGGCGGCGCCGCGCCCGAGGGGGTCGTGGAGGTCGTCGTCGTGGACGTCGTGGACGTCGTCGACGTCGTGTCGGTTGGCGGGGCGTCGGTCGTCGCCGTTGGGATCGTCAGGTCGGGCGTCGTCCTCGGGATCGCGCTGGATATCTCGTCATCGGAGCCGCAGGCTCCGAGCCCGGCGGACAGGGCCAGCACGGCGATCACGGTGACGGGGCGCGGGCGGATCGGCCAGCTCCAGGTTCAGCCGGTCGGCGCCATTCGCCGCCCGCAGTGCGGGCAGTCGTTGAGATCGCGCTGGGCGAGCTGATCGCACCACGAGCAGAACCTCAGGGACTCGACGGCCCACGGCAGCCGCGACTGCGACGGCGCGAGCGGCAGTACCTTGCCGACGATCTCGAGCTCCTCGCCGGAGTCGCGATCGACGTAGACACGGCCCGGCTCGGCCTCTCGGATGATCTCGCGGCCCGTGCTGGGGATGCGCATTCGGTAGCGCTGCGCGGCTTCCACGGCCGCAACCCTAGCAAGCGATCCAGCGGAATCCGGCACCGGCCTCGCCTGTCGCGCGGCTTGGATAGAGTCCCGCGCGCTCTATGGCTCGATCGTCCCTGACCTCACGAGTTCTGGCCTTGGGTGCGTGCTGCGCGCTCGCCGGCGGGCTCGCCGCGTGCAGCAGCGACAACCCCCCGGAGCATGCCGATCTCGTCGCCGGCAAGAAGGCGTTCGTGGAGAAGTGCGGCTCGTGTCACGTGCTCGCGCGCGCCGGGACGAAGGGCAAGCAGGGCCCGAACCTCGACGACGCGTTCCGCCGCGCGATGAGCGACGGCTTCGGGCGCGGCACGATCCGCGGCGCGGTGCACAGCCAGATCATCCATCCGGCGCAGGTCCCCAAGACCAACAAGGCCGCCTATATGCCGCCCAAGATCGTCACCGGCAAGCTCGCCGAGGATGTCGCGGCGTATGTCGGGGCCAGCGCAGCGCTGACGGGCAAGGACGAGGGCCTGCTGGCGGTCGCGGTCCCGGCGGCCGGCGCGGGCAAGCCGGTCGCGGCAAAGGGCGGCAAGCTCCTGATTCCGGCCGATCCCACCGGCCAGCTCGCGTACATCACGAAGGTCGCGACCGCGCCGCCGGGCACGCTCAAGGTCGAGTCCAAGAACGAGGCCTCGATCCCGCACGACATCGCGGTCGAGGGCGCCGGCGTCGACGCCAAGGGCAAGACGGTGCAGGGCGGCGGGATCTCGTCGCTCTCGGTCAGCGTCAAGGCGGGCAAGTACCAGTTCTACTGCACGGTCTCCGGCCACCGCGAGGGTGGCATGGAGGGCGTGCTGACGGTCAAGTAGCAGCAGACTGATCGCGTCTACTCGGGCAGCACGAGCTCGGCGATGAGCGCTCGGTGGTCGCTGCCCGGCACGTCGTGGGTGCTCACCTTGCGCGTGCGGATCGTCTGCGGCGCCAGCACGTGGTCGATCGTGATCATCGCAACCACGTGGTCGCGCGGCCACGTCGCGTGCAGCCCATCGCCGGTCGCGTCGGCGGCATCGTAGAAGCCGCGGTCCAGCACGTGCCGGACCTCGCGGTGGTCGAGCGTGCCGTTGAAGTCTCCGACGAGCAGGCGCGGGATCGCGCCGGCGCGCGGTCCGGGCAGGTTGCGCAGCGTCTCGCGCCAGCTGGCGACGTTGCGATGCGTGATCGGGGGTACGGGGTGCACGGCCTTGAACCGCAGCGCCCCGCCAGGCAGCGTGAGCGTGGCCTCTGGCTGCGCGAACGGGGCCGCCTTGCCGCCGTTCACGCGCCGCAGGACGCCCCGTGCCATGAGCCCGCAGCCCGCCGCCCTCGGGCGCGGGCTGAGCACGCGTCCGGGTAGCAACCGCCGGATGCCGGCGGCGTCCAGCCGCTGCACCATCCGCGGCGTGAGCTCCTGGAGGCTCAGCACCTCGGCGCGATGCTCGCGCACCAGGCGCACGACCGCGCGGGCGTCGGCGCGTCCGAGGAGGACGTTCGACGTCATGACGACGACCGTTCGCCCGGCGGCTGCCTCGTTGGCGACGTGCGGGCCGTCGATCACGCGCGGCGCCACCGCCGAGGCGAGCGCAAGCGCGGCGGCGATCGCGACGCCGGCCACGACCCACGTGCGCAGCGCAAGTGCCAGCGCGACCGGCAGGAGCGCCAACGCCGCCGCATAGGGCGTGAAGGCCACCGCTCCCACGAGCGGATGGCCGAGATCCAGGCCCAGGCTGCGGACGGCCGCCCACGCGACCCATGGCGCGGTCACGACGGCGGCGACGGCGCCACGGCGCGAGGCTCCAGGCCGCACGGAGGTCAGAAGATCGCGCGAACGAGCAGCGCGATCGCGACGATCACGGCACAGACCGCGAGCACGCGCAGCAGGAAGCCGAAGGCCGCTTCCTCGGACTCCCAGGGCGGACGCATGCCGGCGTCTCGCGCGCTAGTGGGGCGCCCGCAAACGTTTCACCCGGAACCCCGGGCGCCGATCACCGCCAGGCGGCGTCCTACACCACCGGCTTGCGCCGGCGGTGCCGGGCAATGGCCCTGCCATTGCGCGCTCCCTGCGTCCTTGCCTGGCGGCGCCGGCATCCCGGCTTTCCGGTGGAACGTTCACGGGCGACCCACTAGTGCTCCGTCTCGTAACGATCGACCGGAAACGTCCGGTCGATGTCGAACTGGGACGCATCCCTGATCTGGAGGTGTGGATGCGTCCCCCGTCGGTGTTTGTTCGTGAGCTGCTGCCCGAAGAGGGCAACAGGCTCAAGCGCTTGTCGCGTAAGGCTGCTTCGGAGGCCAAGCGTGAGCGCGCGTTGATCGTCTGGGCCTCGGCCACGCGGATGCCCGTCTCGCAGATCGCGACGCTCGTCGGCACAGACGAGTCGCATGTCCGCAAGGTCATCCACGCGTTCAACGAGCGGGGGTTCGGCTCGCTGGACCCTGAGCAGCGGGGCGGGCGGCCCCGCCGGATCACCGACGAGCAGCGCGCTCGGATCGTCGCAGTGGCCGGCGCCCGTCCCGACACGCTCGGGGTCCCGGCCACGCGTTGGTCGCTCAAGCGCCTGGCGCGGTATCTGGCAGAGCAGCAGATCGTCGATGTCTCCCCGGCGCACCTGGGCCGGATCCTGGACATGGCCGGCCTGTCTTTCCAGCGCACCCGCACCTGGAAGGCCAGCCCCGACCCCGACTACGAGACCAAGGCCGCCAAGGTGATCGCCCTCTACAAACACTGCCCGGAGGGCGGCGTCGTGATCAGCTTCGATCAGATGGGGCCGATCAGCCTGCGCCCGCACGCCGGCAGCGGCTGGGCCAAACGCAAGCGGCCCGAACGACAGCGCGCGACCTACAGCAAGCTGCAGGGCACCCGCTACGTCTTCGGCGCCTATGACGTCCACGGCGACCGACTGCGCACCAGGCTGCGCCCACGCCGGCGCGGCCGCGACAACCTCGCCTTCATGCGCCAGATCCGCGCCTGCTACCCCAAGCGGCTGCGCATCTACTGGATCCAAGACAACCTGTCGGCCAACTGGACCCCGGACATCCAGGCGTTCGCGCAGACCAACAACATCGAGCTGGTCCCAACGCCGACCTACGCCAGCTACCTCAACCGCGTCGAGTGCCACTTCCTGCCGATCAGCGAATTCGTCGTCAAGAACTCCGATTACCTCAACTGGGACGCCTTCAACTACGCCCTGGCGCGTCACATCACCGACCGCAACGGCGCCCACCGCGACCAGCGCATCCTCGACCTCGAACGCCGCCGCCAGATCGCCGCCTGATCGA
>JALZJA010000511.1 GCA_030860005.1 Actinomycetota bacterium | reverse complement strand
CCTCCACGCGCAGGCGCTCGCTGTCGGGCAGCGCGGCCTTGAGCAGCTCTTCGTCACCGGAGGCGGTGCGCGGCGCGTCGTGACCGTGCGGCGATAGAGCGCTGTCGGACATGCTGACCCGAGCGAGTCTGGATGGCCGGTAGTTGGCTGCCGCGGATGGGTAGGGTTTCGCCGGTTGCCCGCCGGCCCTGAGACCTACCCCTGGGAGCGCCCTCTCGGGGCGTTCCCAGTCGATGACGGACTCGTCCAGTTCCGCGTGTGGGCGCTGCACGGCGACGAGGTGCGCGTGCGCGTCGGCGGCCGCCGCCACCGCATGCATCACGACGGACACGGGATACACGAGGCCCGCGTTCCGGCGAAGGCGGGCGAGGACTACGTCTTTGAGCTCGGCGACGAGGAGTTCCCCGACCCTGCGACCGCCAGCCAGCCCGAGGGCCTGCGCGGCCCGTCGCAGATCATCGATCCACGAGCCTTTGACTGGACCGACGAGGGCTTTGAGCCCCACCGCCTCGCCGATCTCGTCATCTACGAGCTGCACGTCGGCACGTTCACCGAGCGCGGCACCTTTCGCGGCGCTGTCGAGCACCTGCCCGCGCTCGCCGAGCTCGGCGTCACCGCGATCGAGGTGATGCCGGTGGCGGAGTTCCCCGGCGTTCACGGCTGGGGCTACGACGGCGTCTACCTCTCCGCGGCGCAGTCGAGCTACGGCGGGCCGGAGGGCTTTGCGCAGCTCGTCGACGCCGCCCACGGCGCCGGCCTGAGCGTCATCCTCGACGTCGTCTACAACCACGTCGGCGCCTCCGGCGTGAAGGCGCTCGAGGCCTTCGGCCCGTACTTCAGCGACAAGTACTCGACGTTCTGGGGTCCGGCCGTCAACTACGACGACAAGCACTGCGACCCGGTGCGCGAGTGGGTGGCGCAGTCGGCCGAGCGGTGGGTACGCGACTTCCATGTCGACGCCCTGCGGCTCGACGCGATCCACGCGATCTACGACCAGAGCGCGCGGCCGATCATGGCTGCGCTGGCCGCGCGCGTGCAGGCTGCGCGGCCCGGCGCGCTCGTGATCGCCGAATCCGGCTTGAACGATCCGCGCGTGATCCGCCCGCGCACGGAGGGCGGCTTCGGCCACGACGCGCAATGGGCCGACGACTTTCACCACGCGCTGCGCGTGCTGCTGACCGGCGAGCGCGAGGGCTACTACGAGGAGTTCGGGGCGGTCGCCGATCTCGCCAAGGCCTTTCACCGGCCGTTCGTTCACGACGGCACGTACTCGACCTTCCGTGCCCAGCGCTTCGGAGCGCCGGCGGACGACCGCCCGCCCGAGCAGTTCGTTGTCTTCGACTCAAACCACGACCAGGTCGGCAACCGCGCGCTCGGCGACCGGCTGCCGGCCGAGGCGCGGCCGCTGGCGGCGTTCTGCACGCTGCTGTCGCCGTTCGTCCCGCTGCTCTTCATGGGCGAGGAGTACGGCGAGCCCGCGCCGTTTCAGTTCTTCTGCGACCACATCGACGAAGAGATCGCCGTCGCCACGCGTGAGGGCCGCCGGCGCGAGTTTGCCGCGTTCGCGCAGTTCGCTGGCGAAGAGGTGCCCGACCCGCAGGATCCCGCGACCTTCGAGCGCTCGAAGCTCACGCGCGAGCGCGACGACGACCTGGCCGAGCTGTACGCGCGGCTGTTGGCCGTGCGCCGCGAGCTGCCGCGCGAGCGGCAGCTCGCGACGGCCTTCGACGAGGACGCGGGCTGGCTGACCGTCGACCGCGGCGCATTTCGCGTGTGCTGCAACTTCGCCGATGAGACACGGGCCGTGCCGGCCGGTGGCCGCACGGAGATCGTGCTCGCGGCGGCACCGGCGCATGCGCCGGCCGCCGAGCTGCGCGACGGCGAGGTCATGCTGGCACCGAAGACAGGAGCGCTCCTGCGATGAGCGGCGAGACCGAGGTCTGGCCCGGGCGGCCCTTCCCGCTCGGCCCGTACTACAACGGCCACGGGACGAACTTCTCGCTCTTCAGCGAGCACGCCGAGCACGTCGAGCTGTGCCTGTTCGACGCAAACGACGTCGAGACGCGCATCCCGGTCCCCGAGCGCACGGCGTACAACTGGCACTGCTACGTGCCCGGCGTGGGTCCGGGCCAGCGCTACGGCTACCGCGTCTACGGCAAGTACGACCCCGAGGAGGGGCACCGCTTCAACCCGGCCAAGCTGCTGCTCGACCCCTACGCCAAGGCGATCGACGGCGAGGTCAACTGGGACGCCGCCTCGACGCTGCCCTACATCCCCGACGACACCGACACCGCCGATCTCGAGCCCGACGACGAGGACGACGCCGAGGCGATGCCCAAGTGCCTCGTCGTCGACGCCCATTTCGACTGGGAGGGCGACCGCCTGCTTGGCACGCCGTGGACGGACACCGTCATCTACGAGACGCACGTCAAGGGGTTCACGATGCGCCACCCCGATGTGCGCGACGACCTGCGCGGCACGTACGGCGGCCTCGCGTCTGAGCCGGCGATCACGTACCTCAAGGAGCTCGGCGTGACCGCGGTCGAGCTGCTGCCCGTCCATCACAACGCCGACGAGCACTTCCTCGCCGCGAAGGGCCTGAGCAACTACTGGGGCTACAGCTCGATCGGCTACCTCGCCCCGCACGCCGACTACGCCGCGACCGGCTCCACCGGCGAGCAGGTGCGCGAGTTCAAGGGCATGGTCAAGGCGCTGCACAGGGAGGGCATCGAGGTGATCCTCGATGTCGTCTACAACCACACCGCGGAGGGCAACCACCTCGGGCCGATGCTCGCCTTCAAGGGCATCGACAACCGCAGCTACTACCGCCTGATGCCCGACGACCAGCGCTTCTACATGGACTTCACGGGCACCGGCAACAGCCTCAACCCGGTTCACCCAAGCGTCCTGCGGCTCATCATGGACTCGCTGCGCTACTGGGTCGTCGAGTGCCACGTCGACGGCTTTCGCTTCGACCTCGCCAGCGCGCTGGCGCGTGAGCTGTACGACGTCGACCGGCTGAGCGCGTTCTTCGACACGATCCACCAGGACCCGGTGCTGTCGCAGGTCAAGCTCATCGCCGAGCCGTGGGACGTCGGCCCAGGCGGCTACCAGGTCGGCAACTTCCCGGTGCTGTGGACCGAGTGGAACGGCATCTACCGCGACACGATGCGCGACTTCTGGCGCGGGCACGCGAGCGTGGCCGACTTCGCCAACCGCTTCACGGGCTCCAGCGACCTCTACAAGGAGGACGGTCGCGAGCCGTTCGCGTCGATCAACTTCATCACCGCCCACGACGGCTTCACGCTCAACGACCTCGTCTCCTACAACGACAAGCACAACGAAGCCAACCTCGAGGACAACAGGGATGGCACGGACGACAACCGCTCGTGGAACTGCGGCGTCGAAGGGCCGACCGACGACCCCGAGGTGGGCGGGCTGCGCGACCGCCAGAAGCGCAACATCATGACGACGCTGCTGCTCTCCCAGGGCGTCCCGATGCTGCTGGGCGGCGACGAGTTCTGCCGCACCCAGGGCGGCAACAACAACGCCTGGTGTCAGGACAACGAGATCTCGTGGTTTGCGTGGGAGTTCGACGAGACCGGCGAGCAGATGCTGGCGTTCACCAAGCGCCTGCTGGCGCTGCGTCACGCCCACCCGGTCTTCCGCCGCCGCCATTTCCTGTCGGGCGAGGCCACCGGCGCGTCCGGGTTGCCCGATGCGTGGTGGTTTCGCCCCGACGGGCGGCGCATGACGCGCGCGGACTGGGGAGAGAGCGGGCACGTCATCGGCCTGTTTCTCAACGGCCAAGAGTTCGCATACCCCGGCCGCCAGGGCGAGCAGATCGTCGACGACTCGTTCCTGCTGTTCGTCAACGGTCACCACGAGGACATCGAGTTCGCGCTCCCGGCGCGGCGATACGGACAGCGGTGGACGCTCGAGCTCAGCACCGCCGACCCGGATGCCAAGCCCGGCTCGCTCGGCGTCAAGGCGCGCGAGCGCTACGTCGCGCCGGCGAGATCGGTCACGGTGCTGCGGCGGGTAGAGCCCGGGCGGTGACCGCGCTTCGCGCTACCTACCGCCTGCAACTAGGCCCGGACATGCGCTTCGACGACGTGCGCGCGCTTGTGCCGTACCTGCGCGACCTCGGGATCAGCCATCTGTACCTCTCCCCGACGCTCCAGGCGCGGTCGGGCTCGGCGCACGGCTACGACATCGTCGATCCGACGCGGATCTCGGAGGCGCTCGGCGGCGAGGATGGGCTGCGCGCGCTCGCCGAGGCGGGCCTCGGGCTCATCCTCGACATCGTTCCCAACCACATGGGCACCGGCGACGAGAATCGCTGGTGGGCGGACGAGACCGAGCGCATGCGCGTCTTCGACGTCGACCCGCAGACCGGCCACTACCGGCGCTTCTTCGACATCGATGACCTCGCCGGCGTGCGCGTCGAGGATCCCGACGTCTTCGAGCTGACGCACGGCAAGGTGCTCGAGCTCGTCGCCGACGGGGTCGCCGACGGGCTGCGCGTCGACCATCCCGACGGGCTCGCCGACCCGGCCGGCTACCTCGAGCGGCTGCGCGATGCGGGCGCCGAGCACGTCTGGGTCGAGAAGATCCTGCATGCCGGCGAGCCGCTGCGCGTCTGGCCGGTCGAGGGGACCGTCGGCTACGAGTTCCTCAACGACGTGCAGGCCCTGTTCGTCGACCCGGCGGGCGAGGAGCCGCTGACCGAGCTCTACGCGGAGCTGACCGGCGAGCTGCGCTCGTTCGACGAGGTTGCGCTGGAGGCGCAGCTCGAGCAGGCGAGCGGAACGTTTTCGCGCGAGATCGAACGCCTGCGCCGCGTTCACGACCCGGGCGAGCTCGAGCAGGCGCTCGCGACGCTGCCGGTCTACCGCACGTATGTGCGCGACGGCGCCTACCACGACGCCGACCGGGAGGCGCTCGAGGCGGCCGGCCGCCCGGACCTCTTCGAGGATGCGCCGGAGGAGTTCGTCTCGCGCTTTCAACAGACCTCGCCACCGGTGACGGCAAAGGGCATCGAGGACACGGCGTTCTATCGCTACGTGCGGTTGCTCGCGCTCAACGACGTCGGCGGGGATCCCGGGCGGTTCGGGATCTCCGTCGAGGAGTTTCACGCCGCGAGCGCACAGCGGGCGGCGCGCTTTCCGCGCAACCTGCTCGTCACGCAGACGCACGACACGAAGCGCTCGGGCGACGCGCGGGCGCGCATCGGCGCGCTGTCGGCGCTCGCCGACGGGTGGGCGGTCCACGTGCGCCGCTGGTACGAGCTCACCGACGAGCTCGTCGCGGACGGCGGACGGGCGGGGCCGGATTCCGCCGAGCGCTACCTGCTGTTCCAGACGCTCGTGGGCGTGTGGCCGATCTCGCCGGAGCGGCTCGAGGGCTACGTGGAGAAGGCGCTGCGCGAGGCGAAGCGCAACACGAACTGGGTTGACCAGAACCACGATTGGGAGGAGCGCGTCAAGCGCTTCGCGCTGGCTCTGCTCGCACACCGCCCGTTCCTCGACGACTTCGAGCCGTTCCTCGCCGAGGTCGGGCGCGCGGGCGAGCGCTCCGCCCTCGGGCAGCTCCTGCTCAAGCTCACCGTCCCCGGCGTGCCCGACGTCTACCAGGGCGACGAGCTCATCGACCTCTCGCTCGTCGACCCCGACAACCGCCGCCCGGTCGACTGGGAGTCACGTCGCGTCGCGTTGGACGAGCTGCGTGCCGGCGACGAGCCGACGCGCGAGACGATGAAGCTCCACCTCATCTCCCGCGCGCTCGACCTGCGCGCGCGTCGGCCTGAGCCGTTCACGGGCGCCTACATGCCGCTCGACGCGGGCCCGGACGCCGTCGCATTCACGCGCGGCGACGACGAGCTGCTCGTGGCGGTCGAGGTGCGCGCCGCGCCCGGAGCGGTGCTCGATGCCCCGCCGGGCCGCTGGCGCGACGTGCTGAGCGGCCGCGAGCACGATCTCTCCGGGACGACGCCCGTCGCCCATCTCACCCGACCGCACGGGATCGCACTGCTCGAGCGGGTCTAGCAGCGCCGTCCGCGTGGCCGCGCACATCGGGCTGCTCGACTGGACGAATGGGCGAGTTATCTGCGCTGGGCCCGCAGGTACAACCCGTGCCATGTCAGGGACGACGGCGCCGTGGTCGAAGTGGGCCGGAGATCATGAGGCCGACTTCACGCTCGGCGTCGAGGAGGAGGTCATGCTGCTCGACCCCGGCGACGGCTGGACGCTGTCCTCGGCCATCGACGACGTGCTCGCGGTCTGGCCGGAGTCGTTGCGCGACCAGGCGAGCTCCGAGACGCATGCGAGCGCGGTCGAGCTTCGCACCGGCGTCCACGCCACCGCGAGCGACGCGATCGCCGAGCTCGCGGAGCTGCGCGCCGAGCTCGGCCGCGCGCTGGACGGGCTTGACCTCGCAGCCGGCGGCGCGGGAACGCATCCGACAGCCATCTGGGAAGAGATCGAGGTCTCCACGACGAAGGATCGCCACAGGGAGGTCTGCGACTCGATGCGCGCGCTTGCGCGCCGCGAGCCGACGTTCGCGCTGCACGTCCACGTCGGCCTGCCCTCCGGAGAAGCAGCCATCGCCGTGTTCAACCGCCTGCGCGCGCACCTTCCCGTGCTGCTCGCCCTGTCGGCGAACTCTCCGTTCTGGCAGGGCCGCGACACGGGCCTCGCGTCGGCGCGCACGCCGCTCTGGCAGGCGTTCCCGCGCGTCGGGATCCCGCGCGCCTTCGGCTCCTATGGCGAGTACGTCGGCGCGGTCGACCTCCTGCTGGATGGCGATGCGTTCCCCGACGCGACGTACCTGTGGTGGGACATCCGCCCGCAACCGAAGCTCGGCACCGTCGAGGTGCGGATCATGGATGCACAGTCCACCCTGGGCGCGACCGCTGCGATCGTCGCGCTGGTTCAGTCGCTCGTCCGCCTCGAGCTCGTCGACCACCACCCCGACTCCGCGCCCGTCCATGCACCCGAGGTCCTCGCCGAGAACCGGTTCCTCGCCGCGCGCGACGGCGTCGAGGCCAACCTCGTGGACCCCGTGCGCGGCGGCACCGTACCCGTCCGCGAGGTGGCGGCTGAGCTCATTAGCGCGTGCGGGCCGCACGCTGGCGAACTGGGCTGTGCCGCCGAGCTCGAGCTGATCGAGGACCTCCTGAACCAGCCCGGCCCGGCCCGGCAGCGCCAGTTCGCCGAAGAGCGCGGGCTCGAAGGCCTCGTGTCCGAGCTGGCGACCGTCTTCCGCAAGCCGTCGGACCACCCCGAGCGCAACCTGGCATCCTCGAAAGGGCGATGAGGCAACGCTTCGGTGACTGCCGCCGTCGATGTCGCCCTGATCACGTCCGGCGGGCCGCTCAACCTCTCCGGCTTCGAGGTCCGCGCCGAGCCCGACGCCGTCGTGTGGCCGAGGCTCAGCTCAGCGGCCTACGCGATCTCGCTCCTGGCTTACGACGACAACCCAGAACAGGAGCGAACATGACCAGCGACACAACGCCGACGCTGAGGCGGCCGTAGCAGCGGGCGAGGGCGAAGCGATCTGGTGGTTCGGCGCGCTCGCCGAGATCAAGGCAACGGCGGCGGACACCGGCTTCACCGTGGGCGAGGCCGTGCCGGATGCTCTTCATCCTCACGCCAGGCGGCTTTGAGGGCCTCGTCCGGGACATGGGCGAGCCTGCGCAATCGCGCACCCTCCCGCCACCCGCGGAGCCGGACATGGAACGGGTCATGGCGGTGGCCCAGACCTACGGCTGCGAGCTGCTTGGCGGCGCGTAGCGATTGTGGAACATCAGCGCGTTGCCGTCGGGGTCCGCGAAATGGGCCATGTGACACACGCCGCTGTCCATCGTGTCGGCGGCGAACGTGACGCCCTGCGCCTCGAGCTCGGCACGGGCGGCCGCGACATCCGCGACGTGCAGGGCGATCGGGTGCGAATGCCGCTCGAACTCGATGCCGAACGCGTCGGACTGCATGACAGCGATGGTCAGCGTGCCCGTTTCGAACTCGGCGGCGGGCATGTTCCCCCAGCGCGCTGAGCGGGTGAGGCCGAGGACGCTGCCGTAGAACTCGCACGCCGCATCGAAGTCACGCGTGGGCACCGTGATGAAGTCGACGCCGGTGACGAGGACTGCTCGGTCGCTCATCGTTGCCCTCCCTTCTGGATCTCGCGCCTATCTCCTCCAGGGCTCAGAACATCTCGTAGGGCCGCAGCGTCGTGACGAGCGCGACCTGCGCGAAGACGAGGCCTATTGCCACCGCCCACGCGGGCAGGTAGAGCTGCCTGCGCTCGCCACAGAGCAAGATCAGGACCGCCGCGACGACGCACGGAAGCGCGATCAGCGCGATCCATCGGTAGTCGGGCAGGACGGCGTCGCACCACGCTCGGCGGTGCGACTCGGCCTGCGCTCCCTTGATGTCGCCGTTGAGGTGATTGCACTCGGAGTTCGTCATGAGCGCACCGAGCGCCGCGAACGGCAGCGTGCCGAGCGCCGCCACAACGGCCGCCTGCCAGCGTGAGAGCGCGGCCAGCCGGCGCTGCAGGAAGGTGTCGGCGTCGACGGCGATCGCGTGAGACTAGATGGCGCGGTGACGTAAGATCAGCGCGCTCGCTCGCCAAGCGGCCGCTTCACGGCACTGACCCGAGAACTCACCCGCAGGAGGAACCACATGGCATTCGAAGTCGGAGACCGCATCGTTGCGGAGAAGACTGGCCGGCGGCGGCGCACGGCCAGGGCGCCGATGCGCCCCGGTCGTCACGGCGTCGTCGAGCGGGTCCTGCGCGGGGAGCCCAACCCGCGCTATGAGATCCGCTGGGACGAGGGCAGCACCTCGATCTACTCGCCGTCCAACGGCGGGATCCAGCTCGATCCCGAGTACACGAAGAGCGGACGGAAGAAGGCTCCCGCAAAGACGGACTGACTGTCAGCGGCGCGCGAAGGCACGCCGCACGGTCGCCAGCGCGGGCTTCGCCCGCCCGGCGTAGTCATAGAGCCCCTTCTCGTTGAGGCCCGGCGTGATCGTCAGGCCGGGCCTGCGCTTCAGCACCGATCCGCCGGTGAAGTCCGGCCTCAGCGCGTAGTCGCGCAGCGACCAGACGATCGCGCCGCTGAGCCCCGGCACGCCGCGCAACCCCGCGATGCGCCGGCCGAGCAACTGCGCCTGGAAGCGCAGGCCGCCGAAGTCCCCGGGCGAACGGGCGCGGCGAGTACCGATCGCCCCGAGTTCGGTGATGACGATCGGCTTGCTGGGAAACAGCGCGCGCAGCCGCGCGAGCCGGTCGCGCGCGATCGCGACCTGCTCGTCCGGTGCTGCGTCGAGGTCGCTGTACCAGCCGACGTAGTCGGTCACGCCGATCGCGTCGAGCCCCGGGAACACCCCACCGGCCGCGCTCGGCGGGTGGCTGCCCCAGATGTCGACGGCGACCGGCCGCGTCCGGTCGGCCGCATGCAGGCGCTCGGTCGTCTTGCGAACGTAGTGCTGCAGGCCCGGGCGGCCGGCGCCCTCGAGCTCGTTCGTGAGCGTCCAGGCGACGATCGACGGATGCGGCTGCTGCGTCTCGGCGATGCGCACGGCGCGGTCGCGCGCGGTCGCTGGGGCGGTCGTCGAGACGTGCAGGCCGGCGTGCTCCCACGGGCCGATGAGCTGCCAGACGAGGATCCCGGCCGCGTCGAGGCGCTCGAGCAGGCTCTCGGAGAGCGGCAGTTGGGAGCGCGTCGCGTTCGCGCCCACGGCGCGCAGCTGATCGATGAGCCGTGCCTCGTCGGCGGGGCCCAGCGCGTCGCCGCGCCCGCGCGCGTCGGGCG
>JALZJA010000029.1 GCA_030860005.1 Actinomycetota bacterium | reverse complement strand
GCGAGGCGCGCGACGATGTTCAGCCGCACGTGGTCAAGCGACGGGCGCTCGCCGAGGCGGGCCAGGACGGCATCGAGGAATCGCTGCTGCTCTTCGCCGTGCAGGCGTTGGACGAACGGGCCGAGGCAGACGGCCTGCAGGTACGCCCGCGGCTCGTCGGGCTCGATCGGCCAGGGCTCGAGCCAGCAGCACACGTCCTCGAAGCCCGCGTCGCGCAGGCGCCGCTCCGTCTGCTCTGGCGAGGCGAAGTTCCACGGACCGGCCCAGCCCTCGAAGCGCTCCGCGAGCCCGGCGTCGCGGGCGGCTTGGAGCGCGGCCGCGTGGACGGCGGCGAGGTTGCCCTCGCCTCCGCACTGCGTGACGAGCCGCCCACCCGGGCGCAGCGCGGCGGCAAGCGACGCGAACAGCGCATCGTGGTCGGGCACCCAGTGAAAGACGGCGTTTGAGAAGACCGCGTCGACCTGCTCGCCGGGCGCGAGACGCAGCTCGGCGAGATCGGCTGTGCGCACGTCGGCGCGCTCGTCGAGCTCTGCGCGCGCGCGGGCAATCATGTCCGGCGACGCGTCGACCGCGATCACGCGCCCGTGCGGCAGGCGGTCGAGCAGCATCCGCGTGACGCGGCCCGAGCCACACCCGGCGTCGAGCACGAGCTCGTCGCCGCGCAGCGCGAGGCGGTCGAGCAGCGCGCTGGCCCACGCGACCTGCGGGGCCGACACGCGGTGGTAGACATCGGCGTCCCAATCGCGGACGGGCGCGGTCATGGGAGCGCCGTCGTGACCGGGCCGCTGCGCTCGCGGTCGCACTCGTAGGCGGCGATCGCGTCACCCTGCTGGAGCGTCATCGCGATGTCGTCGAGGCCGTTGAGCAGGCGGTGCTTCGTCTCCGGGTCGATCTCGAACGAGGCGACGCGGCCATCGAAGCGGACCTCCTGCGCGTCGAGGTCGATCTCGGCCTCGCTGGCGGCCATCAGCGCTCGCACCTCGTCCTCGGCGAGCTCGATCGGCAGCAGCCCGTTCTTCGTGCAGTTGGACTTGAAGATGTCGGCGAACGACGGTGAGACGATCGCCTTGAAGCCGTAGTCCTCAAGACCCCACGGCGCGTGCTCGCGGCTCGAGCCGCAGCCGAAGTTGCGACCGGTGACGAGAATCGGGTTGCGTGGCAGCTCCCAGCCGGGCTGCTTGGCCCAGTCATAGAAGAGGTACTCGCCGAAGCCGGTGCGCTCGACGCGCTTGAGGAACTGCTTGGGCATGATCTGGTCGGTGTCGACGTCGGCGCGATCGAGGACGCTGAGCTCGCCGGAGATGATGCTGATCGGTTCCATATGGGTTACCTCCGCGGGGCCTCCGGCCCCGCGTTCTTGTGACTGAGCGCGAGCGCGGCGAGCGGGCCTCCAGCCGTCGTTGACCGGGTGAGCAAGCTCACCCTCTCCAATCCCTGATGTCGACGAACCGGCCCTCGATCGCCGCGGCGGCGGCCATCTGCGGCGAGACGAGGTGCGTGCGGCCACCGCGTCCCTGGCGCCCCTCGAAGTTGCGGTTCGAGGTCGACGCGCAGCGCTCGCCCGGCGACAGCGTGTCCGGATTCATCCCCAGGCACATCGAGCACCCCGCCCCGCGCCAGTCAAAGCCGGCCGCACGGAAGATCTCGTCGAGGCCCTCCCGCTCGGCTTGGGCCTTCACCTGCGCCGAGCCCGGGACGACCATCGCGTCCACGGTCGAGGCGACCTTGCGACCCTTGACGACCTCGGCCGCGACGCGCAGGTCCCCGATGCGGCTGTTCGTGCAGGAGCCGATGAAGACGCGGTCAAGCGCGATCTCCTGGATCGGCATGCCCGGCCTCAGGTCCATGTAGGCGAGCGCGCGCTCGTGGCCCTCCGTCGTCGGCTCGGGCACCGCGTCGGCCACGCCGGCCACCATGTCGGGAGCCGTTCCCCACGTGACCTGCGGGCTGGTCGCGGCGGCGTCGACGGTGATCTCGCGGTCGAACGTCGCTCCGTCGTCGGTGCGCAGGGTCCGCCAATGATCGGGGATGTCGATCCCCGCGCGCTCGGAGACCCACGCGAACGTCGTCTCGTCGGGCGCCACCATGCCGGCGCGGCCGCCGCCCTCGATGGTCATGTTGCAGACGGTCATCCGGCCCTCCATCGACAGCGACTCGATCGCCGCGCCCGCGTACTCGACGACGTGTCCGGCGGCGCCGTCGACGCCCATCTGACCGATCGTCGCGAGGATCAGGTCCTTCGCGGTGACGCCGAAGCGCAGCTCGCCCTCGTAATCGATCCGCATCGAGCGCGGCTTGGGCGCGACGAGGCACTGCGTCGCGAGCACATGCTCGACCTCGCTCGTCCCGATCCCGAACGCGAGCGCGCCGAACGCGCCGTGCGTCGCGCTGTGGCTGTCGCCGCAGACGATCGTCATGCCCGGCTGCGTGACGCCGAGCTCCGGACCGATGACATGGACGATGCCCTGGCGGTCGGAGCCCAGCGAGTACACGGGGACCCCGAACTCCTCGCAGTTGCGCTCGAGCGCCTGCACCTGCACCCGGCTGAGCCGGTCGGCGATGAGCGCGGCGGTCGGCGTGTCGTCGGTCGGGACGTTGTGGTCGGCGGTGGCGAGCGTCCGGTCGGGACGGCGGACGCCGCGGCCGGCGAGCCGCAGCCCGTCGAATGCCTGCGGGCTCGTCACCTCGTGAACGAGGTGCAGGTCGATCCACAGCAGCCCCGACGCGACCTCGTGGCCGGCCCAGATCTTCTCGAACAGCGTGGTGGGTGTCATGTCATGTCAGCTCCTGCGTAGGCCGGCGGAGACGACCGCGAGCAGGACCGCGTCGTCGGTGCCGGGGTTCTCGAAGTGGTGCGGAAGATCGGCGTCGAACGTCACGCAGTCGCCGCTTGCAAGCTCGTGGCGCTCGCCGTCGATCACCAAGAGGACGCTGCCCTCCTGGACGAGCGCCGTCTCACGGCTGCCGGGCTCGTGCATCGGCGGGTCGCCGGGGCCGCCCGTCACGGCGCCGGCCGCGAGCACGTGGCGTGAGAGCTCGGCGCGCTGGCCGGGCAGCGGCGGTGTGAGGATCTCGGCGCTGTGGCCTGAGGCGCGGTCGCTCGTTCCCGGCCGCCCGTCGCCGCCGCGCACGATCGCGACCGTGCCGCCCTCGTCCAGGCGCAAGAGCTGCGACAAGCGCAGCTCGAGCCCGGCGGCGATCCGCGCCGCGACGGCGAGCGTCGGGCTCGTCTCACCGCGTTCGACCTGACTGAGCATCGGGGCGCTCACGCCGCTGCGCACGGCGAGATCGCGCAGGCTGAGCTCCATCGCGTCGCGCAGGGCGCGGATGCGCCGGCCGATGGGAACATGCTGCTCGACGGTCGTCACAATACGTTTGTACGTTATCGCATACGCGAACGCGTGACGCGGCCGACGGCCGTACCCTTGGCTTGGCTCATAGGTGAAAGTCAAGCCGCGGCACGGTTGGGTCGAAGGATGCGAAGTGCGCGCCCCCATCCTCGTCGCTGTCCTCACCGCCGTGCTGGCACTCTGGACCGGACCGCTCACGGCGTCCGCCGGCGCCGCCGAAGATCCCCTGCGCGCGGTGCAATGGGCGCTGGACGCCATCCACCTCGGCGACCTGCTGGGGCCCAAGACGCAACCGGCGCCGGCCGGCGCGGGCGTCGTCGTCGCCGTCGTGGACTCCGGCGTCGACGGCGGTCACCCGGATCTCGCCGGGCGGGTGATCGCCGGACCGGACTTCATCGACGGTGGCGCGCCGGATGACGCCCGTGGCCACGGCACCCACATGTCCGGAATCATCGCCGCCGCATCCGGCAACGGCACCGGTGGCGCAGGGATCGCGCCGGCCGCGTCGCTGCTCGCCGTCCGCGTCCTCAACGGCGACAACGCCGGCAGCGCGTACACGGTTTCGCGCGGGATCGATGTGGCGACCGACCGGGGCGCCGACATCATCAACCTCTCGCTGAACTGGACCGAGCCGAACGAGGACCTCAGCCGCGTCGTCGCCGCAATGGAGCGTGCCGCGAACGCCGGGATCGTGGTCATCGTCGCGGCGGGCAACGGCGCCCGCGACCACTGCGAGGAGCCAGTGCTCGCACCCCGCGCGCTCTGCGTCGGCGCGCTCGATGAGGAACTTCGGCTTGCGCCCTTCTCGAGCCACGGACGTGGTCTCGGGCTCGTTGCGCCGGGGTCCGACGTGCTGTCGACGTGGCTGCACGGAGACTATGCGCGCGCGTCGGGCACCTCGCAGGCCGCCGCGCAGGCCAGCGGCGTCGCCGCGCTGCTCGTCGGGCTCGGCCTGCGCGGCGATCAGGTCATCCAGCGACTCACCCAGACGGCGCGCGACATCGGGATCGCCGGCTACGACGGATCGACGGGCTTTGGCATGCTCGATGCCGCCCGCGCCGTCGACGGCGCGCCGGAGCGGCGGATCCCCCCGCTGCTGCGCGTCAGCGCCGCTCGCAGCGCGGCGCAGCGCTCGGTTCGCCGCCGCGGCGTTCGCGTGCGTTGCGATGCTGCGCGGCCCGGCGTGTGCCGCGTGCGGATC
>JALZJA010000410.1 GCA_030860005.1 Actinomycetota bacterium | reverse complement strand
GCCGGCGGGGCGGCGGCGAACGCCGGCGCGGCGGTCTGCGGCCGACGGTCGACATCACCTGCCCCCGAAGCGTCGGCGGCGCGCGCTGAACTCGGCGAGCGACTCCTCGAAGGCGGCGCGATCGAAGTCCGGCCACAGCTCGTCGCGGAACACGAGCTCGGAGTACGCCGACTGCCACAGCAGGTAGTTGCTCAGCCGCTGCTCGCCGCTCGTGCGGATGATGAGGTCCGGATCGTGCATCTCCGGTGCGTACAGCAGCGCGCGGAAGTCATCCTCGTCGCCATCGCTGAAGCCCCGGGCGGCATCGACGATCTCGGCGCGGCCGCCGTAGTTGAACGCGACGAACAGCGTGATCCCGCCGTTGGCGCCCGTCAGGTCCTCGGCCCAGTCCATCTGCTCGACGAGCGCCGGCTCGACGCCCTCGCGGCGGCCGATGAACCGCATCCGCACCCCCTGCTCGTGCAGCTCCGGCGTCTCGCGCACGATCCGCTCGGCGAACATGGCCATCAGCCCGACGACCTCGTCCTCGGGACGCGACCAGTTCTCGGTCGAGAACGAGTAGACCGTCAGCTCGCGCACGCCCAGCTGCACAGCGTCGCGCAGTCGCGCCTTGACGGTGTCGGCGCCCGCGCGGTGTCCCTCCGCGACGGGTAGGTCCCGCGCCTTCGCCCAGCGCCCGTTGCCGTCCGTGATGATCGCGACGTAGCGCGCCGTGTCGCTGCGCTCACCGCTCACGGGTGGCCCAGCAGCGGTTGGTCCGGCCAGGACGAGCCACTAGACCTCGAGGATCTCTTCTTCCTTGCCCTTCAGCAGCCCCTCGAGCTCACCGATCCTCGCGTCGGTCAGCTTCTGCAGCTCGGTCTCGGCGCGACGCTCCTCGTCGGCCCCGACCTCGCCTGCGCCCTTCAGCTCACGCAGATCGTGCATGACGTCGCGGCGCACGTTGCGGATCGCGATGCGGCCCTCCTCGGCGATATGGCGAACCATCTTCACGAACTGCCTGCGGCGCTCCTCGGTCAGCGCCGGGATCACGAGGCGGATGATCGAGCCGTCGTTGTTGGGCGTCAGCCCGAGGTTGGCATCGGAGATCCCCTTCTCGACCGCCTTCAGCGAAGACTTGTCGTAGGGCTGGACCGTCAGCAGCTGGGCCTCGGCGGCATTGATCGACGCGAGCTGCTTGAGCGGAGTCGAGGTGCCGTAGTACTCGACGTGGACGCGGTCGAGCAGCGCCGGGCTGGCACGCCCCGTGCGGACCGAGCCGAACTCCGCGTTCGTCGCCTCGACGGACTTGGTCATGCGCTCGGCGGCGTCGGCCAGCAACTCGTCGATCAGCTCAGTCATCTCGCGTGATCACCACCGTTCCCACCTGTTCGCCTGACACTATCCGCTCGATATTGCGCTCGTCATCCATGTTGAAGACGTACAGCGGCATGTGATTCTCGGCGCACAGCGTGAGCGCCGTGTAGTCCATCACGCGCAGCCCGCGGCGGACCGCCTCCATGTGGCTGATCTCAAGGATCAGCTCGGCGCCGGCGTCCAGGCGCGGATCGGCGGAGAGCACGCCGTCGACTCCGTTCTTGGCCATGAGAATCGCCTCGGCGTGGATCTCGACCGCCCGCAGGGCAGCCGCCGTGTCGGTCGTGAAGAACGGGTTGCCGGTGCCGGCGGCGAAGATGACGACGCGTCCCTTCTCGAGGTGGCGCATCGCGCGGCGGCGGATATAGGGCTCGGCGACCTCGGAGATCGTGATCGCCGACTGCACGCGCGTGTTCACGTCGAGGCTCTCGAGCGCGTCCTGGAGCGTCAGCGCGTTGAGCACGGTCGCGAGCATGCCCATGTAATCGGCGGTCGCCCGGTCCATGCCCGCCGCGGCGCCCTTCAGCCCCCGGTAGATGTTGCCCGCGCCGACGACGATCGCCATCTGCACACCGCGCTCGTGCACGGCCGCGACCTGCTCGGCGACCACCTTGACGCGCCCGGGATCGGTGCCGTACGCGAGGTCGCCCATGAGCGCCTCGCCCGAGAGCTTCAGCAGGACCCGCGTGAACGCCGGCGCCGCGTCTGTCCCTCGAGTCGCCACGTGGCGCGAGACTACTCGCCCACGGCGAAACGGGTAAAGCGCCGCACGACGACGTTCTCCCCGGTCTTGGCGGACAGATCCGCGCGCAGCTCCTCGATCGTCTTGCCGTCGTACTTGTCGCCGTGGACGTGCGCCTGGTGGAGGAGGACCGTCTCCTGCATCCACTTGCGCAGCCTGCCCTCGGCGATCTTCGCGCGCACGTTCTCGGGCTTGTCGGCGGCCTGCTGCTCGAAGACGCGCAACTCCGCGTCGCGATCGGCCTCGGGGATCTCGTCTTCGCTGACGTAGCGCGTCTGCGGCGAGGCGGCAAGGTGCATCGCGACATCGCGCGCGAACGCGACGAAGTCATCGTTGCGCGCGACGAAGTCGGTGTTGCAGTCGACCTCGACGAGCGCCCCGATCTTGCCTGTGGCGTGGATGTAGGACTGGACGGTGCCCTCGGTCGCCTCGCGGCCGGCGAGCTTGCCGATCTTCGTGCCGAGCTGGACGCGCAGCAGCTCGACGGCGGCGTCCATGTCGCCGTTTGTCTCCTGCAGGGCCCGCTTGCAATCCATCATCCCGGCGCCCGTCTGGTCGCGCAGGGCCTTGACGTCCTTCGCGCTGATGGCGCTCACGTCGGCGCCTCGGTCTTGGCCTCGGCGTCGGCCGCGGGCGCAGGCTCGGATACGGGTTCGGGCTTCGGCTTGGGCTTGCGGCGCCGCGGCGTCTTCGGCGGCGCCTCCTCGACGGGCGCGGCCGGCGGAGCATCGTCGACCGGTGGCGCCGGGTCGGGCGAATCGCCGGTGACGTTGTCGGTGGCGGCCGGTGCGACCTCCATGTTCGCCGCCTGCGGAACCTTCGGATCGGGCTGCGGGCGCCCCTCGGCCTGCACGGCGTCGGCCACCTCGGCCTCGGCGACCTGGCGGTCGCCGCCGCCCTCCGCCTGCGTCTTGACCGCCTCGAGCTCGGCCTGCTCGGCCGCCTCGCGGGCGGCCTGGGCTGCGGCCTCCTGACGCGCGCGCTCCTCGGCGGCGAGGCGAGCCTGCTCCTCGGCCTCCTTGCGCGCCTGCTCCTCCTGTGCGCGAAAGACGGCGGAGCCCTCGCCGACGACGTCGCCGATCGCATGCGTGATGAGCGCGCACGAGCGGATCGCATCGTCGTTTCCGGGGACGACGTAGTCGATCCCATCCGGATCGCAGTTCGTGTCGACGAGCCCGATGATGGGGATCCGCAGGCGCTGGGCCTCGCGCACCGCGATCTCCTCGACCTTGAGGTCGACGACGACCATCGCGTTGGGCGTGCGCGTCATGTTCTTCACGCCGCCGAGATTCGCCCGCAGCTTCGTGAGGTCGGCCTGCGCGGCCATCCGCTCGCGCGTCGGCAGCAGCGCGAGCTGGCCATCGGCCTCGTAGCGCTCGAGGTCGTGCAGCCGCTTGATGCGCTGGTTGATCGTCTGGAAGTTCGTCAGCAGGCCCCCCAGCCAGCGGTGGTTGACATACGGCATGCCGGCCGTCTCCGCCGCGTCCTTGACCGCGTCGCGCGCCTGCTTCTTCGTGCCGACGAACAGCACGGTGCCGCCGCGATGGGCGACAGCCGAGGCGAACTCCTGCGCCTCGCGCAGCAGCTGCTCGGTCTTGAGCAGGTCGATGACGTAGATGCCGCCGTTCTCGCCGTGGATGAAGCGGCGCATCTTCGGGTTCCAACGGCGGGTCTGGTGGCCGAAATGGACGCCCGCCTCCAGCAGCTCTTTGATTCCAACCTGAGCCATGGGTGCTGCTCCTTAAGTTGATCCTGCGTGGGACTGGGCCCGCCGGCACGGCGCGGGACCCGTGCCGGAATGGCATCGAGCAGGACCGCGCCGCAGACCCCGGCGGGGTCGAAGGACGATGAACGGATGAGTTTACGCAAGATCGGCTCGAAATCTGCGTTCATATATCTGCGGAACGAGTCCTCCCTTCCCCTACCTCCGGTGGGCTCGATCCGTGATGTGGGGTGGCGGGGCGGCCTTTGGACGGGCCGCCCCGTCGCGCTTAGCGGCTCGGCCGGTTCCGGCGCCTATGCGAAAGTGCGCGTCGAGGGAGCCGAAGCTCGGGATGTCGCCGCTCCGTTCTTCCAGCGCCGGGCTCAGTGACCGAGAACCCCCGGGGGCGGCGGCGGTATTCCGGTCCCTACCGGGCGGAACGCGAGAACGCCGCCGATCGCCCCCAGGACCGTCCCGATCAGCAATGTGCTGGCGAACACGCTGTCACCGATCGTCGACTGCCCGAGCGCCAGGGCCCGGAGGATGACGAGCGCGAGCGCCCACACGATGCCCGTGAGCGCCCCCCAGCCCGCCGCGATGAGCTGAGTCGGCGGCGCCGCTCGGCGCGCCGTCGCAAATCCGGCGTACAGCGCGGCGGCGAGCACAGCGCCCAGCACAATCAGCAGCTCGGGCAGGAAGACGTAGATCGGCAGCGCACCGCTGTAATCGAAGATCCTGCCCTCGCCGTCGTCGCCAAGGCTCTCGGTGAGCTCGTCGCGCTTGTCGTCGTCGACGGGCAGGACGCTATCGTCGAACCGCCCGAGCACCGCGAGGCCTGCCGTATCGATGCCCACATCGGGGGCCAGGAGGATGTTCTCGATCCCGGCGCTGAGATCGGTGCGATACGGCGTGACGGCCTCCTCCTGGCCGCGTACCGTCTGAACCTCCAGGTGCACGAAGCCCACGATCGTGGTGACCGCGAGCAGCGCCGCAAGCCCGATGAGCGGCGTCGCCCCCGTCCGCAGCGGCCCCGTGACGGCCGGCGGCAGTCCGACCCCCGGCCGGTCCGGGGCGACCGTCCTCGCGGCACGCAGCGCTCCGAACACGGCACCGGCGCCGGCCAGGAGCAGGCTCGTGAGCAGTACCGATCCGATCGAGAACTCCAGATCGATGCCACGCTCGCTCTTCTCGCCGTTGGCGACGAGCGCAAGGATCAGCATCCCGATCGCAAAGACGACGGCTCCGCCCGCGGACCAGGCCACTGCCTCCCGTCTCGACATTCCGATCAGCGACGGCGCCGCCATCCGAGCGCCGATCGCCGCGCCCAAGAACGGCGCCGCCCCGAAGATCAGCGGCAGCAGCTGAAAGTCCTCTCGTCCGCCGGCCTTCACGGTGGCAAGCGTCGTGGCGACGGTCAGACGCAACGCTTCGGTGAAGACGCCGTCGTCGCGGTGCAGAAAACCGATGATCGTCTTGTCCGGGCTGGCGACCGCGGTGATGAGACCCACGACGAGACACGTGAGCAGGGCGATCCCACCCACGGTGGCCGCCGCGATGACGCCCGGCGTCTGCAGTCGTTGGGCGAGCTCACCGGCGAGCTCCCCGGCCCCAGGCGCGACCGGCTCGACGCGCTGGGCCGCGGGCGGCGGCGGCTCGCCCTGACCGAGCGGCGGCCCGAACAGCGATTGCCGCTGCGAGGGATCGGCCTGCGGCGAGGCCGGCGGCAGCTCGGGCTCCTGCGCGGCGCCACAGGAGTGACAGAACTTCGCGGAAGCCGGTATCGGCGTCCCGCATTCCCCGCACAACATCGTGTCGCTCATCATCGTTGCGATCCTTCCTGCTCGTTCACGAATGACCGGCTTTCACGTCCGACGTCGGTGACGGTAGCGCCACCAATGGGTGCGATCAGCCGATATCGGAGAACTACGGCCGCGAGCTGCGCGCGTGGCCCCTGGCAGCGGTCGGTCATGCTGCGATCGCCAGCGCCGCCGCCAGATCCGCCGGCAGCGGAGAGCTCACGTCGAGCGCCTCGCCCGTCACCGGATGGTCGAAGGCGAGCCGCGCGGCGTGGAGGAACTGGCGATCGAGGCCGTAGAGGCCGGCGCGGCCGTACTCCGGGTCGCCGCAGACCGGATGGCCGATCGCCTGCAGGTGGACGCGGATCTGATGGGTGCGACCGGTCTGCAGCCGGACGCGCAGCAGCGTGGCCTGCGCCAACGCGCGCTCGATCTCGAAATGCGTGATCGCGGGCTTCGGCGCCTCGCTGTTGGTGGACATCCGCGTGCGGGCGCGGCGGTCACGGCCGATCGGCGCCTCGATGGTCCCCGACCGCGCAGGCGGGCGGCCCTCGACGAGCGCGAGGTACTCGCGCTGCATCCGCCGTGCGGCCAGCTCGGCCTTCAGGCCACGATGGACATCGTCGCTCTTGGCGACGACGAGCAGCCCCGACGTGTTGCGGTCCAGGCGGTGCACGATCCCGGCGCGCCACTCGTCCTCGCCGCCGGCGGAGCGCCCGGCGAGCGCCTGCGCCAGCGTGCCCTCGCGGTGGCCGCGAGCGGGATGCACGACGACGCCCGCGGGCTTGTCGACGACGATCAGGTGCTCGTCCTCGTAGGCCACGCCGAAGGATGCGACGGGCGCGTCGGCATCCGGCGCGTCGCTTGCCTGTGCGGAATCGTCGACGGCGATCTGCTCACCGCCGCCGACGCGGTGGTTCTTGCGCACCTTCTCTCCGTCGACGAGCACGCGGCCGTCGACGATCAGCCGCTGCGCGCGCGAGCGCGAGCCGAGCGCCTCCGCGAGCAGCACGTCGAGGCGCTCGCCCGCGGACTCAGGCGCGATCTGCAGCTCTATTGGCACGTTCGACCACCACCAGCAGGATGACGACGCCGACGGTGATCGACGCGTCCGCGACGTTGAACGCAGGCCAGTGGGGCAGCTTGAGGTAGTCGATGACGGCGCCCTCGCGCACCCGATCGACGATGTTGCCCAGCGCGCCGCCGAGCAGCATCCCCGTCGGCAGCCAGACGAGCGGCCGCTGCGCGTGGCGCGCGAAGAAGACCAGCAGCGCGGCGAGCGCGATCGCGATGACGACCGAGACGATCACGCCGCCGTTCTGCAGCTGGCCGAAGGCGACACCGGTGT
>JALZJA010000381.1 GCA_030860005.1 Actinomycetota bacterium | reverse complement strand
GTCAGCTATCATTCGCTCATGAGCCGGACCCTGGTGGACGTCGACCCTGATCTGCTCACGGCCGCCAGCGAGGTCCTGGGAACGCGGACGAAGAAGGACACGGTCACCGCCGCCCTGCGTGCTGCTGTCGCAGCCGCTGCGCAACGCCGCGAACTCGACATGATTGCCGCGGGCACGTGGGCCGAGCCCGAAGCATTGGACTCCGCGCGCGCCGACGCGTGGGCACGGTGAGCATTCCGGCCACGCCGCCCTACCTTGTGGACACCAGTGTGTGGTCGCGGATCGCCCGTCGCCCCGACGTGGCTGCCGCGATCACGACCAGGCTGGCCGCCGGACAAGCATTGTGCACTTGCCCGCTGGTCGACCTCGAGCTGTTGCACTCCGCGCGCGGCCCGGCCGAGTATGACGCCTGGGCCGCCACACGCGCCCAGGCCTATCCGAGCTTGCCGCTGACCCCTGCTGTCGGCGAACGGGCGCTGGCGGTCCAAAAGCAACTCGCACACAGCGGCCGACACCGCGCCGCGAAACTCCCCGACCTGCTCATCGCTGCGATCGCCGAGACGGCCGGCGCGATTGTGCTGCACTACGACTCCGACTATGACCACATCCAGGCAGTCACTGGACAACCGACCGAATGGATCCTCGCCCGAGGCAGCATCGACTGATCCAGGCTTTGCCCGGCTCAGCGACCGAAACCTGCTTGCGGCGCCTGCACACAGGCACAAGCTCACCACACTGTGCAGCCAGGACGGTCGCTATACGTGGGGCGTAGCTTTCGCCGATGCGTAGTGAGGCACGCGTACGTGAGCGCTGGGTGCCGGCCGAAGCCGATGCGCTGAGCTTCTCGCATTAATGGAACATTTGTCTCATTTCTGAGCGATGTACGTAAGATGCAGCGTATGGACTTCGCGCGACCGGTCCAAGCGGTGATTCCGGGCGCCCAGGGACGCATCCTGGCCGTACTCGCAGAGACGACGGCGGAGCTGAACCTCCGTATGATCGCGCGTCTCGCGGGCGTGAGCACCGCACAGGCATCACGGCTGCTCCCTTCGCTTGTCCAGCTGGGTGTCCTCGAACGGCGTGAGGCACCTCCCTCTCAGCTGTTCCGGTTCGTTCAGGAGAACGTGGCGGCTCGGGCGATCAGCGCGCTGACGAATGCCCGCCGAACTGTCCTCGACGAGCTTGGTCAAGCGGCAGGTGATCTCGAACCTCCCCCTGCCTGCGTCATCGTCTTTGGGTCCTTCGCTCGGGGCGAAGCGGACGCCGAGAGCGACCTCGACTTGATCGTTGTTCGCCCCAGCGGCACCGACGAGGACGACGAGCGTTGGCGCGAATCAGTGAACCGCTTGCGTCTACGGGCGCAACGGTTGACGGGCAATCGTGTGGAGATCGTGGAGACTGACGCGACAAAGGTTCGCGGCTTGCTTCGGGGCCGTACGCCCCTTTGGCTAGACGTCCGGCGAGAGGGCATCGTCGTGTTTGGCACCGGTCTGGCCGACCTCGCGGGTCGGCGCAGTGCCTAGAGCGGCGCAGTGCCTAGAGCGATGAGATCCCGGCCGGTGAGTGCTTCGCAGGCGCGGGCGTACCTCACCAAGGCGAACGAATACCTCGACGCGGCAGTCAGCGAGCTCGAAGCAGGGCGCGCCATCGCCGCCACAAGTCTTGTCATCAATGCCGCGATCAACTCCGCCGATGCCGTCACCGGAGCGCGTCTCGGTCGGCGCGCCTCCAGCCAAGCCCATGAACAGGTGCTGCCCATGCTCGGTGAGGCAGGCCGCGATGGCACGGAGGTCGCGAAGGAGCTCGCTCGGCTGCTCCCGCTCAAGACCAAGGCCGAGTACGAGGCAGACGCCATCGCAATGTCAGACGCCAAACGGGCGGTCGAGCGAGCATCGCGATGCGTCGTGGTTGCTCGAAGGGTCATTCAGGATTAGCCCTGAAGGGCAAGTCATCCAGCGGTTCCGAACGCCACTTCGGCTGGCCGGGAATACGGTCGTTGCGGACGTGCTGCGTGAGGCGATGGTGCCCCGCGATGCCGGCTCTGGATGACGGGTCGCTGGGTCGAGGTCGCCCTGGGGCCGAGGTACTCACCGACCCGTACGACTGAGGCACTGCCGCGCAGCCGTCGTGGTCGACAGCGGCGTGGTCGTCGATGCGCTCCGGCTCATAGTCGGCACGGCTCGGCGTCATCTTCCGAGAAGGGCGGTCCTGCCGACCGGTCCGGTTGACACGGCGACTGCCCTGCAAGAGCAGCGCAGCGACTAGTTGTGATCTACCTCGACGCCTCGGCCTTGCTCAAGTTCGTCCATCAAGAGCGTGAGAGCGACAAACTCGAGCATGGCTCGTCCAGCATGAAGGGCTCCCGCATCTCGCCAGCGCAACGGCCATCCATTCGGACCTGACGCACGGCGCGAACGGCAGGTTAGGCGTGATCCCGCTCAGGGTGCGGGACCGGGACGACGGCGAGTTCATCGATCCCGGCGAAGTCTGCGGGATTGCAGGTGTAGACGGGTAGACCACTCGCGATCGCGGTGGCTGCGATCATGGCGTCGTACGAACGCGCGGCAGTCTTGCGCCCCCCCGAGCGCAGCGACGCGGCTACACCGGCAAAGGCCCGGGCCGCAGGCACGTCGAAGGGCAACGGGAC
>JALZJA010000380.1 GCA_030860005.1 Actinomycetota bacterium | reverse complement strand
ATGGCCTGGAGCGCTCGCGACGCCGAGCTGCGGGCGCTCGCCGCGGGGTCCGGAGTCGACGCGCGTGCCGTGCGCGAGCTGCTCGCGCTCCAGTCCAGCGACTGGGCGTTTCTTGTCAGCCGCGACCTCGCGGCGCCGTACGGGCGCGAGCGCGCCACCGCGCACCGAGCGGCGCTCGACGCGGCGCTCGCTGCGCCAGGGGGGCATCACACGGCACTGCGCAACCTCGCCCCGGACGCGTCGCCGGAGGCGTTGCTCGAGCCGTAGTTCTCACAAGCGGCCGAATGCGCCAGGCAAGCGCGAACCGAACCTCAACCTCGATGGCCAACCCTTAGTCTCAACCTGAGATTTAGGATACGGGAGCACACGTCGAGCGGTCTCCCGCGGCGCCGAGCGCACATTTTTCTCGCTACGTGCGCACGTTTCGGGATGCGTTCCGTCTGGTCGATCCCTACTATGCAGCGCTCGATAGGCCGAATTCCGATCGCCCAGCGCGTTCGGGAACGGGGGAACCACTGGTCCGGAGCGATCCGGTCCCGGGGCGAATCGCCACCCACCGCAAGGTGCCGGCGCGTAGCGCACGTCCAGCGCGAGCCCGACAGCTAACCCCGTAGGCGCCGTGACGACCAGAAGGAGCGCCTTCAATGCATGTCAGCCCAGCGAACGAACCGGTGACGTCTGTCGCCGTGGACGCCGATGGTCCCAGCGACGTGGCGCGCTCGCTGGCCTTCGGGCGCTCACTGCGCGCGTCGCGCACGCACCGCGCGATCGTCCGCCGGCGCCGCCGCCGCTCGCTGCGCAGCCGCTGCTCGATGCTGGCCGCCGTCCTCGGGCTCGCCGTCATCAGCGCCGGCGCGGTCGCCGACAGCGACAAACCGAAGCAGCCGAAGCTCTCCAAGGCGACGATCAAGGCCGCGCAGAAGGCGCTCGGGATCGAGGCCGACGGCGTCATCGGGCCGAAGACACGCAAGGCGGTACGCCGCTTTCAGCGCAAGCACGACCTCGTGGTCGACGGGATCCTCGGTCCGCGAACGCTCAACACGCTCGGGATCGAGGGACGGATTGGGATGGCTCGCGACGACGGATCGGTGAGGGGGATCCTCGAGCGGATCGCGCAGTGCGAGTCGGGTGGCAACCCCGAGGCGGTCTCGGCGAGCGGGCGGTACCGCGGCAAGTACCAGTTCAGCCGCGGGACCTGGCGCTCGGTCGGCGGCAAGGGCGATCCGGCCGAGACGAGCGAGAGAGAGCAGGACCGGCGCGCGCTGCGGCTCTACAAGCGCGACGGCACGGCGCCCTGGCCCAACTGCGCCTGAAGCACAGCGCGGCGCGTGAGCCGCGGATGGAGTCGCCGCGATGAGCCTTGCGGCGATGCCGTCTTCGCAGCAGCCGACCCCGCGCGAGTCCTTCCGCGCCGGCCTGCGCGCCGGAGTTCCGTTCGCGCTCGCCGGCGGCCTGCTGTCGCTGACCTTCGGCGTGCTCCCGCGAGGCCGGCTTCTCGGCGCTCGGCGCGATCGTCATGTCGGCGATCGTCTTCGCCGGCTCGGCGCAGTTCGCGATCATCTCGATCCTCGCGGCGGCGGCGGCGGCGGCGGCGGCGGTGCGGCGCGGCGATCGCCGTAGCCGCGCTGATGAACTCGCGCTTCCCGCCGATGGGCATCGCGCTCGCGCCGTCGCTGCCCGCAACTGGCTCAAGCGCGCCGCCCAGGGCCAGACCGTCGTCGACGCCTCATGGGCGATGGCCAACCGCGGCGACGGGCGCTTCGCCGCCACTTCCTCTTCGGCGCGACCTCCGTCCAGTACGTCACGTGTTCGGGCACGAGGATCGGCGCGCTCGGCGGCAGCGCGCTTCCCGCTCCCGAGTCGCTCGGGCTCGACGCGATCTGTCCCGCGTTCTTCCTCGCGCTGCTCATCGCCGAGCTGCGCGACGCGCGCTCGCGCTGGCTGGGTCGCGGGCGTCATCGGGCTCATGGCGCCGGCGCCATGAGCCGCGCTCATCGTCGCCGCGTCGCTCGCCGACGGCGACCGGGTCGCCGTCGCCGCGGCGCTGCTCGCGCTGGGCTGACAGACGTAC
>JALZJA010000247.1 GCA_030860005.1 Actinomycetota bacterium | reverse complement strand
GCCCACCAGCCCGCGCCAGCGTGCCGCAACCGATGTGAAGCGGTCGGGACCGCGTGCGTCCAGCCTCGCCGCGCAGCCCAGCGCGGCCAGCGCGCTCCCCTCACGGTCGGGCTGCTCGAGCACCCACCACGGCTCCCCCGCGCCCCGCGAGGCGGCCACGACCGCCGTGGGATCCACATCCCCGGCCACGGGCACGGTGACCGCGACGAGGACCGCCTCGCGCCCCCGCCGCGCCCGGCGCACCGCCTCGACCAAGCGCTTCTCCAGCCGCTCGCGATCGGCGGCCGCGATCGAGAAGGGCGAACCCTCAGCGCGGCGTTCGGTGCGAGGCATCATCGTTCCTGGCGGTGCGGGGCGCGCGAGGGACAGTGCGCCAGCACGGCCCTCGCCAGCCGCATGCCGTCAGGAGCGGCGAGGCCCGCACCGAACTCAGGTCTCGCCGCGGCCCCGCGATATCGCGATCTCGCCGGTACGCATCATCTCGATGAGCCCGAACGGGCGGACCATTCGCTCGAAGCCCTCGATCTTGTCGGTCGTCCCCGTGATCTCGACGATGACCGAGCGGCGCGTGACGTCGACGACCTTGCCGCGGAAGATCTCGCAGATCTGCATGACCTCCGCGCGCTGCGGGCCCTCGACCGCGATCTTGAACAGCGCGAGCTCGCGCGAGACCGTGTCGTCGGGCTCGAGATCGCGGATCTTCAGGATGTTGATGAGCTTGTGCAGCTGCTTGGTGACCTGGTCGATCGGGTGCAGCGCGCCATCGACGGTCAGCGTGATGCGCGAGACGTTGTGGTCCTCGGTCGGCCCGACCGTCAGCGTCTCGATGTTGAACCCGCGCCGCGCGAACAGCCCCGCCACCCGCGTCAGGACGCCGGCCTGGTTCTCGACGAGGATCGACAGGACGTGCTTGCGGCCCGTGTTCATCCCGCCGGCGGCCTCGAGCTCCTCGAGGCTCAGCATCTCTTTCGTGCCTGGTTCGCCCACGACGGCCACCTAGCCGACCATGTCGCGCGCCGGCTGGCCGGGCGCGATCATCGGATACGTGTTCTCCTCCCGCGTGACGCGTACGTCGACGAGGACGGGGCCATCGAGCGCGAGCGCGTCCTTCATGTCCTGCACGAGCGTCGCCTTGTCGGTGAAGCGCATCCCCGTCGCGCCGTAAGCCTCCGCGAGCTTGACGAAGTCCGGGTAGTTGCCCATGTCGACGTGCGAGTAGCGCCTCTCCCAGAACAGCTCCTGCCACTGGCGCACCATGCCGAGGTAGCCGTTGTTCATGATGAACACCTTGATCGGGATCTTCTCCTCGGAGCACGTCGCGAGCTCCTGCATGTTCATCTGGACCGAGCCGTCGCCGGCGATGCAGACCACGGTCTGATCGGGGCAGCCGACCTGCGCCCCGAGCGCGGCCGGCAGCCCGAAGCCCATCGTTCCGAGCCCGCCCGAGTTGATCCACCGGCGCGGCTTGGTGAAGTGGTAGTACTGCGCGGCCCACATCTGGTGCTGGCCGACATCGGAGGTGACGATCGCGTCGCCGCCCGTCGCGTCGTACAGCGCCTCGACCATGTACTGGGGCTTGATCTCGGCGTCGGTCGAGTCCTCGTAGTGCAGCGGGTGCTTCTCCTGCCAGGCCCCGATCTTCGCCCACCACTCGTCCAGCCGCGACGAGTCGACGCCGTCGAGCGCGCGGTACTCCTTGACGAGCTTGGCGAGCACGTGCTTGGCGTCGCCGACGATCGGGATGTGCGCCGGGATGTTCTTCGAGATCTCGGCCGGATCGACGTCGACGTGGATGAACTTCGCGTTCGGCGCGAACTCCGACAGCTTGCCGGTGATGCGGTCGTCGAAGCGGGCGCCGACGCAGCAGATGAGGTCGGCCTCGTCCATCGCGTAGTTCGCCGTGCGCGTGCCGTGCATGCCGAGCATGCCGAGCCACTGCGGGTGCGGCGCGGGGAACGCCCCGAGCCCCATGAGCGTGCACGTGATCGGGAAGCGATCGGACGTCGCGAACGCGGTGAGCTCCTCCCACGCGTTGGCGTTGACGACGCCGCCGCCGGCGTAGATCACGGGGCGCCGCGCCGAGGCCATGGCCTTCGCCGCCTGGCGGATCTGCTTCGTGTTGCCCTCCACGGTGGGCTGATAGCCGGGCAGGTGCAGATCGGTCACCGGCTCGTAGCCGATGTCGGCGCGGCTGAGGTCCACCGGGATGTCGACGACCACCGGACCCGGGCGACCGCTGCGCGCGATGTAGAAGGCCTCGTGGATCGCGCGCGGGATCTCCAGCGGCGAGCGGATCTGGTAGCTGTGCTTGACGACCGGCATCGTGATGCCGAGCGTGTCGGTCTCCTGAAAGCCGTCCGTGCCGATGAGGTCGGTGCGCACCTGGCCCGTGATGAAGACCGTCGGGACGGAGTCCATCATCGCGTCGACGATCGGTGTCACGGCGTTCGTTGCGCCGGGGCCGGAGGTCGCGAACGCCACCCCGACGTTGCCGGTCGCCTTGGCGTAGCCCTCGGCGGCGTGGCCGCCGCCGGCCTCGTGGCGCACGAGCACGTGGCGGATCCCCGCGTCGACGAAGGCGTCGTAGGTCGGAAGGTTCGCGCCGCCGGGCAGCCCGAATACGACCTCCACACCCTCCGCCTTCAGACATTCCATGATGGCATCGACCGCACGCATGCACGACCTCCTCTCGCTACGTAATCCGGGGTCGGCCCAGGCAGGCCAGCCAGGACCGCCGAGTCTAGCGGGCGACCGGGGCCGCGGATTCGGGTGCGATCACTCGCTCGGGGAACTCCAGCTCGGCCCCGCAGCGCGTGCACAGCGCCTCGTAGATCTTGCAGATGCGCCCGCAGCGCGGGCACTCGCGGCGCAGCTCGTCGCGTTCGTAGCGGTAGAAGATCGCGGCGAGCAGCCCGAGCACGGGGACGCCACCCGAGATGAGAAACCACAGCCAGAACGAGCTTCCCTTGATCTTGCCCACGATCCCGCCGGCAAGGGCGAAGCTCAGCGCTACTACGACGTACGCGCCTCCAGCCATGGTCGTCAGTCAGATCGCAGCGTGCGGTACGCCCAGAAGACGGCGATGACGCCGAACACGATGAGGCCGATCCAGAAAACCGCGACGACGAAGCCCATTATGAGCTGAAAGACGATCCAGGCCGCGACGAGCAGGACCAGAAGCGCGACGGCCTTCCTGCCGAGGGAGGACGCTGAAGACTTGAAGGTGGACATGCCTTCAAGGGTACCTCCCGGCACAGCCGGCGCGTGATGGGACCCGCGACGCGGGTCCCATCAGCCGGGGAGAAGGTCAGTCGTAGCTTCGGCGCAGGTGTCCGAAGCGGTCCGGGATGGGATCGGGTCGTGTGTGAAGCGGCAGCCGGGCCAGTCGGTAACGGCGGACCTTGGGGGCGTGCGTCACGGCTGGCTGCGAGCCGGGGATCGGAACGAGCACGCGGCGGGTCAGGTCAGGAGGGGCTACGGGCATGGAAGACATGGTGCCGGGCAGCATGCCACCTGGCTTTGGCCGGGTGGAAGAGATTCAGTGAACGGCTCTCGACCACCGGTCCAGCTGAGCGGGCTGTACCGCGAGCTCGCGGCCACGCAGCTGATCGCCGCGGGTTAGGACGCGGCGATGGCGAGGTCCAGCGCGGGACGAATCTCGCGCCGCAGACGGCGCCGCAGCCGCCAACGCGCGCCGGCGAACGTGAGGTTGGCGACCGTCGCGAAGCCCTGCTCGTCGGTGCGCAGCGCGAGCAGCAGGTGGGCGATGCGGTCGCCAGAGGGCAGCTCGGTTGCCGCGGCCACGCGCCCGTCGACCTTCACGCAGTAGCAATAGAGCTTGCGCCCGCGGGCGGGGATCAGCAGCGCGCCCGCCTCCCCCACGAGCCACATCCCGAGCCGCCCTGGCTCGAGCACGAGCCCCGCGACCTGATAGAGGGCGCGCGCGTCATGGCCGACGAGGTCGCCGAGCAGGCCGACGGAGCGGCGCTCGGGCTCGTCGGCGCCGCGCTGACGCGGCCGCAGGACGTTCGCGCCGCGCTGCGCGTAGAGCTCGGGAATGACCCACGCATGGGCCATGCACGCGAGCGCGACCGGGAGCGCGAGCGGCTCGAGCGCCATCAGCCCGACGGCGGCAAGCGTGAAGGGCACGATGTGCGCGACGGTGCTCAGCGTCCACAACGCGCCCATTCGACGTAGCTGCGTCTCGTCGACGCGCGCGCGCCACGAAACCGCGGCGGCCTCCGGGAGGATGTCCGGGGCGCCGACGGGCTGCGGCTGCGCCGCCACGGCGGAAAGCCCGCCGCGGCCCGCCTCCTGCGGCCACGTGGCCGGCTCCGGCACCCCTACCCGCCGGAGATCGGCAGGCGCAGGATCACGAGCTCCGCGTCGACGGGCAGCTCGCGGACGTGCTCGGCCCGGCCGGGACCGGTGCTGATCATCGCGAGATAGCCGCGATCGAGTTCGGCGCGGAACGCCTCGACAGCCGCCTCGACGGCCGCCGGATCCTCTGCGGTCCACTCGGCAAGCGTCGAATGGCCGGTGTGGTCCATGCGGATGAGCTTCGACATACCGGGCCTCCTGTGCGAAGTGACTGTCTGCGTGATGGTACGCCCGCTGGCAACCTCCGGACGCACCTGCTGGTGCTCAGACCCCGAGCTTCTCGCGCACGAGCCGCGTCACCTGGCCGCCGTCGGCTCGGCCCTTCGTCTCGCGCATGACGTGGCCGATGATCGCGCCGATCGCCTTCATGTTGCCCTGCTTGATCTTCTCGGCGGCGTCGGCGTTCGCCGCGAGGGCCGCCTCGACGATCGGCTCGAGCGCGTCGTCGCCGCCGATCGAGCCGAGTCCCTCGGATTCGACGATCGCGGCCGGGTCGCCGCCCT
>JALZJA010000346.1 GCA_030860005.1 Actinomycetota bacterium | reverse complement strand
GCGAAGGCCGCATGGAGGCGGCCCTCGCGCGCGCGCGTCGAGCGCCTGCGCCGCCGGCTCGCCGAGGTCTACGGCGTGCCGGTGGCGCCGCCCCACGGCGACCCGCTCGGCGAGCTCGTGCTGACGGTCCTGTCGCAGTCCACCAACGACCGCAACCGCGATGTCGCCTTCGCCCGGCTGCGCGAGCGCTTCCCCTCCTGGGACGCCGTGCGCGACGCGCCGCTCGAGGAGATCGAGGAGGCGATCCGTCCCGGCGGCATCTCGAAGGTCAAGTCGGACCGCATTCAGGCGATCCTGCGCGCGATCGGCGATCCGCTCGACCTCTCGTGGATGCGCGACGCGCCGGTTGAGGACTCGCGTGCGTACCTGTGCGCGCTGCCCGGCGTCGGCCGCAAGACGGCCGCCTGCGTGCTGCTGTTCTCCTTCGGGCTGCGCGACGTCCCGGTCGATACGCACGTCTCGCGCGTCGCCACGAGGCTCGGCCTGCTGCGTCCCACCGCGTCGTTCGAGGAGCTACACGACGCGATGGTCGAGCTCACGCCCGCGGGCGCCGAGCTCGAGCTTCACGTGAACCTGCTGCGCCACGGCCGCCGCACGTGCCATTCCCAGCGGCCGGCGTGCGGCGAGTGTGCGCTGCGACGGATGTGCCCGAGCCGGCGGGAGTAGGCCTACTGGACGCGTCTGACCGCTCCCGCGACCGCCTTGGCGACGATGGCCAGCAGCAGGGCCGCCGCAAGCACGACGAGCGCGGAGAACAGCGCTCGTGTCACGTCAACCAGCGTGGAGCAGCCGCCCGCCCGGCACTCCATGCCGTTGTCGGCGACGTAGACGGCGAGGTCGGCGCCGATCAACAGGACAACGAGCGCAAGCCCAGCGAGGAGCCGCTTCATGGTTGTCGATCTACCCCTGCGCAGCCATGCTCAGCGATGCAAGCGCCGCGAGCACCTCGTCGTCGTGCGTCTTCGGTGACGCCTTCGGGATGACGTGCACGACGGTGCCATCCGGGTCGATGACGAACGTCGCGCGCTGGGCGCCCCAGTACGTGCGCCCGAACATCGACTTCTCGACCCACACGCCGTAGGCGTCGCAGACAGCGTGGTCCTCGTCGGCGAGCAACGTGAAGTTCAGGTCGCGCTTGTCGTGGAAGCGCTTGAGCTTCTTGACGGGATCCGGCGACACGCCGAGCACGAAGGCGCCGGCGGTCGTGTACTCGTCGGTGCGGTCGCGGATGGAGCACGCCTGCGTCGTGCAGCCCGGGGTGTCTGCCTTCGGGTAGAAGTAGAGGACGACATAGCGCCCGCGCAGCGAGGAAAGCTGCACATGCTCGCCATCCTGGTCGGGTAGCTCGAAGTCTGGAGCGGCTGCGCCCAGTTCGATCACATGCGGGATGTTGGCAGGCGCGCGCGGTCGCAGTCTCGCCGCCGGCAACCGCGTGACGCATCGGCGCGTACGTAGCATGCGAACACCATGAGCCCACCCGACAACCCGTCCGAGGAGACCACGTCGCGCGCCCACGACGTGGCGGAACGTGCCGCGACCGAGACGCTTCTGAACCTCTACCTGCTCGAGGGCGGCGCCTGGCGCCCCATGCCCGCCGCCGACGTGTCGGATCTCGCCGCCGAGGGCGACGTGTACGTCGCCGTCCTTGCCTTCCCCGACATGCGCGCCGTGCTGCTGGCCGGCGTCACGCACCTCTCCCCGACGCACCGTCACCGCTTCAGCCTGCCGGTGAAGCTCGCGCTCGCCGGTGGCAACCCGATGGCCGTCGGGTTCGACACGCTCGCGGGCATGCTCGCCGACGAGCTCGGCGACCCGGGCCAGGGCGAGGAGCTCACCGCCGCCGGCTCGCGCGGGCCGGATCCAACCGCGCTGCTCGCGCGCATCCGCGACAGCGTGACGGCCGTCTCCGGCTTCCTCGCCGCGCGCGAAGGCGAGATCGACGGGCTGTGGAGCGCCCAGCCGCTGAGCTTCATCGAGAGCGAGCAGGCGCAGTTGCTCGGCCACATGGGTCACCCGACGCCGAAGAGCCGCATCGAGATGGGTCCCGACCAGATCGCTGACTACGCGCCCGAGACGGCCGCGCGTTTCGCGCTGCACTGGCTCGCCGTCGAGCCGTCGCTCGTCGAGCACGACAGCGCCGCGGGCGCGCCGGCCCCGGAGCTCGCCGAGCAGCTCCTGCGCGAGGACCCGGCCGTCGATCAGGCCGCGCTGGACGCGGCGCTTGCGTCGCGCGGCGACCGCGTGCTGGTCCCGATCCATCCCTGGGAGCTCGCTCACCTGCGCTCGGGCGACGACGTCGCCGGCGCGCTGTTCGAGGACGGCACGATCATCGACCTCGGCGAGCTCGGCGGCCCCGTGGCGGCGACGACGTCCGTGCGCACGCTTTACAAAGCCGACTGGCCATGGCAGCTGAAGCTCTCGCTGCACGTCAGGGTGAGCAACTCGCTGCGCGTCAACCGCGAGCGCGAGCTGCGCCGCGCGATGGAGACCGCGCGCCTGCTGCGGACCGACGTCGGCGCACGGGCCACCGAGCTCGCACCGAACCTCGTGCTCGTCACGGAGCCGGCATACCTCGCCGTGCGCCACGGCGGCGAGCTCATCAACGGCTTCTCGGTGCTGCTGCGCGAGAACCGCTGGACGCAGGACACCGGCGCCGACGTCAGCGCGCTCACCGTCCTGTGCCAGCACCATCCCTACGGCGGACGCAGCCGGCTGGCGCAGATCATCGGCGCGCTCGCCGAGCGGGAGGACCGCAGCGAGGCCGAGATCGCGCGCGACTGGTTCGCCCGCTACTGCGACGCGCTGATCGTGCCGCTCGTACGGCTGTACACCGAGCTCGGCCTGGCCACGGAGCCCCACCAGCAGAGCACGCTGCTCGAGCTCGAGAGCTCCTGGCCCGCGCGCGGCGTGATCCGCCAAGGACGCATCTTCCACCGCGAGGTCGCACATGCCGATCTGGCGGATGCGCTGCCGGACGTCGGCGCGGACAGCGACACGACGCTCGAAGAGGATGTCGCCGAGGAGCGCTTCATCCACTACCTCTTTTTCAACAACGCGCTCGGCGTCATCAGCGCGCTCGGCGTCGCCGGACTCGCCGACGAGAGCGAGCTCCTGCGCGATCTGCGTCAGGTGCTTGAGCGCGAACGCGAGCGGGCGGCCGAGGCGCCCTACCCGGCAACGGTCCTCGACCGGCTGCTCGACGATCCGATCTGGCCGGTGAAGGGCAACATGCGCACGCGCCTGGAGGACTTCGACGAGCTCGCCGGCGGCACGTCGAACAGCAACGTCTTCGTCTCGATCCTCAACCCGTTGCAGGGCGTCGGATAAGAATGGTTTCGCCGACAGGTCGCCGGAACCGGCGACCTTCCGGCGACGTTACTTGAGCAGCCGCGACAGCCGCCGGTCCTTGAGCACCTTGCCGCCGGTCTGCTCGGCCGGGCAGTAGCACATGATGTAGTCCTCGTAGTGCACGGCCTCGATGGTCGTGCCACAGCGTGGGCACGGCTCGCCGGCCTTTCGGTGAACGACCAGCGGCATCGGCAGCTTGTCGGGGATCGGCAGCGCGATGACGCGCTCGTAGTGCGCGATCGCCCCGTCGAGGACCGTCGCCATCGCGTCGCGCAGCGCGCCGGCGTCCTCCTGATCGAGGTCGTCGCCGCGCTTGAACGGCGACAGCCGCGCCGTCCACAGGATCTCGTCGACCCACGACCGGCCGATCCCGGCGATGACGCGCTGATCGCGCAGCATCCCGTGCAGCGGGCGCGGCGCGTCGAGCAGCGCGCCGAGCTCCTCGGGCGGCTCGGGCCATGCCTCCGGGCCGAGCTTGGCGAGCGCCTCGTCGGCCTCGAGCTCGTCGGAGTGCAGCAGCTTCACCCACGCCGCCTGCTTCGTGCCGAACTCGCGCAGGCGCAGCTCGCGGCCGTCGGCGCTGCGGACGAGCAATCGCGAAGTGCGGTCGCGCGGCCCGGCGCGCTTGTCGAAAAGCTGCAAGCGGCCCGCGCTCATGAGGTGCACGAGCAGGGTGAGATCGCCGCTCACGTCGATGACGACGTTCTTGCCCCGGCGCCTGACGCCCGCGATGGCGCGCCCCTCGAGCGCGGACAGCGGCGGGTCGAACGTCTTGAGCGCGTTGATCCCAGGCGCGAGCGCGGACTCGATCAGCGCGCCGCGCAGCGCGCCATCCAGACGCCGCGCAGTGATCTCGACCTCGGGTAGCTCCGGCATCGCTTGAAGGCTACGCGGCCGATGAAGCCGCTATCCCGGTCGCGTAGGCTCCGCCAATGGGCAACCGCCTCGCGATCGTCGGCGCAGATGCCGCGGGGATGAGCGCCGCGAGCGCCGCCCGCCGGCGCGATCCGCAGCTCGACGTCGTCGCCTTCGAACGCGGGCCGTACACGTCGTACTCCGCGTGTGGCATTCCGTACTTCGTCGGCGGGGTCGTCGAGGACGCCGATCGCCTCATCGCTCGCAGCCCGGGGGAGCACCGCGCGAACGGCATAGATGTCCGCATGCGCTGCGAGGTCGTCGCGATCGATCTCGCAGCGCGGACGCTGACCGCCCGCGACGTCGCGGGCGATGAGTACGACGAGCCGTTCGATGAGCTCGTCGTCGCCAGCGGCGCCGAGGCGGTCACGCCACCGATTCGCGGCGCCGAGGCGATCGAGTCCGTCCGCACGGTCGACGCCGCCGAGCGGCTGCGCCACGCTCTCGAGCGCGACGGCCGCAGCGCGGTGGTGATCGGTGCGGGCTACATCGGCCTCGAGATGGCGGAGGGACTCGTCGAACGCGGCCTGGATGTCACGATGATCGACCAGGCGACGCAGGTCATGGACACGCTCGACGAGGACATGGCGGCGCACGTGCAGGATGCGGCCGAGCGCCGTGGCGTGCGCGTCGTGCTCGGCGCCGATGTCGAGGAGATCGAGCTCGACGATGCCGGCGAGCCGGTTGCGGTGCGCACGGACGGGGAGACCTTCGAGGCCGGTCACGTCGTCATCGGCGTCGGCACGAAGCCCGCGGTCGCCGTCGCCGAGGCGGCAGGGCTCGAGCTCGGCGAAACGGGAGCTCTGCGCGTCGACGACCGCCAGCGCTGCTCCGGGTACGACGGCGTCTTCGCCGCGGGCGACTGCGCCGAGAGCCATCACCGCGTGCTCGACCGCGCGGTCAACATCCAGCTCGGCACGCACGCGAACAAGCAGGGCCGCATCGCGGGCGTCAACGTGACGGGCGGCGACGAGCGCTTCCCGGGCGTGATCGGCACCGCCGCGTCGAAGATCTGCCGCTGCGAGGTCGCGCGCACGGGGATCAGCGAGAGCGAGGCCGCCGGCGCGGGCATCGACGTCGTCAGCGCGACGATCGAAGACCGCACGCGCGCGGGGTACTTCCCGGGAGCGGGGCCGATCTGGGTGAAGCTCGTCGCCGAGCCCGATACCGGCCGCCTGCTCGGCGGGCAGATCGTCGGCACCGAAGGCGCGGCGAAGCGCATCGACGTGCTCGCCACGTGCGTATGGACCGGACTTGCGGTCCAGGAGCTCGCGCTGCTCGACCTCTCCTACGCGCCGCCGTTCAGCGGCGTCTACGACCCGCTGCTCGTCGCGGCACGCGCGACGGCGAAGCGGCTGTAGGTGGCTCGATCCCGGCGCCGCGCATCGTTGCGCTCCTAACGGATACGGTCGAGCTCGCGCGGGCGCTGGAGCACCAGCAGCTCGCCCCGGCGACCGCGCACGCGCACGCCCGCGACACCGCCCTTCTTCAGCTCGATCCGGCTCCCGGTGAGGTCGTGGATGATCTGCGGGAAGTCCGGATTGTGGCCCACGAACAGCACGCGCTTGTCAGCGCCGGCGGCGTGCCCGAGCTCGAGCGCGTCGTCGACGTCGAAGCCGTCGCTGAGGCGATCGTCGACGACGGGCTGGCAGCCGAGCGCCTCGCATGCGAGCACCGCCGTGTCGTATGCGCGTGCCTTCGGGCTTGTCACGACGAGATGGAACTCGAGCTCGAGAGCGGCGAGCGCCCGGCCGGCCGAGCGCGATTGGTCCTCGCCGCGCTTCGTGAGGCGCCGGTCGACGTCGGGGCGGGCGTCGTGCGGCTCCGCCTCGCCGTGACGCAGAAACCAGAGCTGACGCGCCATGCGGGGAATCTATGGGTTTCGCCTCCCGGTCGCCGGAACCGGCGACCTCCCGGCGACGTCACACTCGCCTCCCGGCGACGTCACACGGATGCACGCTGACCCAGCTCTTCGTCAGCGGTCCGACGCGCTCGCCGACCGGCGGACCGAACAGCGCCGCCATCTCGCTGCGGCGCAGGAGCGCGATGTCCTCCCACTCGCCGGCGACGCCCAGCCGCCAGTAGGGGCGCCGTAGCGCGGGCGGCAGCCAGTGTGCGCCGGGCAGCAGCGCGTGCGGCTCGATCGGGAACGAGAAGGCCGGGGTCTGCACGTACCAGCCGCGCGCCACCCGCCGCAGCTCGCGGGCGAACGTGTCGCGGCGCTCGCGCGGAACGTGCTCGATGACGCTGCTGCAGTACGCGAGGTCGAACTCGCCGTCGGCGAACGGCAGCCCTTCCGCCGCGTCGGCGTGGACGAAAGGCCCCGGGTAGTCCGGTCGCTCGGCGACGTCCACCCCCGTGATGTCGCGGCCGGGCTCGTGGCGGCGCAGCCCGAGGCGCCCGCAGCCGATGTCGACGATCCTGCTCTGCGGCGTCACCCGCGTGAGCGCGAAGAGGCGCTCGTGGCGGCGCTGCCGCGCGCGGCCGGCAGCGACGGACGCCACCCGCGCGCGCAGCCCCGGCTTCGCCGTCGCATACACGTCCTCGGAGACCATGAGCGTGACGCTAGCGATTCCCGGTTCGCCCGCAGGCGATCCGGGTGTAACGTCGCCGGGAGGTCGCCGGTTTCCGGCGACGGGCACCGCCCGCGCCCGGAGGGCGTCGGGTGGTCGGCGAAACCTCAATCCTTGTCCGAGACCTACACCGAACGCAACCTGCTCGACCGGCTCAGCGACCCGGCGACGCTTGCCGAGCAGTACGAGCGCGGCAAGCGGCGCGAGCGCGAGCTGCTCGACCGCCACCTGGGCATCGACGGCGGCGACGCGCTCTCTGTTGGCTGCGGCTGGCATCCCGGCCGCCACCTGCTGCCCGCGCCCGATTGGCGGCTCGTGGCGGCCGACATCGATCCCCACCGCCCGCGGTTCGCCGTCGAGCAGGGGCAAGCTGACGAGGGCATCACGGGCGCCGCCGGACAGCTCGACGACGTGCCCGGCGAGTCCTTCGACGTCGTGCTGCACCGGCTCGTCCTGCACCACGTCGCCTACACCGGCCCGCTCGCGCCATGCCTCGCGGAGGCGCGGCGGCTGCTGCGCCCCGGCGGGGCCCTCGTCGCGATCGAGCCCAACCTCTTTCACCCGATCGGCGCCGCGCTGGCGGTCGCCAATCGCGCGGGCCTGGGCGTCCCCGTGCACGGCACGCGGGACGACATCCCGCTCTCGCCACGGCGCCTCGTCGCCGAGACGCGCGCGGCCGGCCTGGAGCCCGAGCTGCACGCCGTGAGCTACTCGTGGCGGCGGCTTCCCGTCCGCGCGCAGCGCGCCGTCGGCGCGCTCGATCGCTTCGGGTCGGCGCCCGTCATGCGCTCCCTCGGGCACACGTTCATGCTCATCGCGCGGCGGCCGTACGGAACCCGGGTTGAGCGATGATTCGCAGCGTCATGACTGAGGGGGTCGCGCCGCGCACCACACCGTCGGACGTGCGACAGCGCCAGATGGCGGTGATCAGCGGTCAGGCTGGGCGACGCCGTTGTCGTCGCTGCGCTCCATCAAGAAGATCTCGACCGCGACGTCCGGGTCGTGCAGGTTGTCGCTGAGAAATGCCTCGACGGTGCGGCCTGTCAGCCTCTCGACGGCGGCGATCATGTCGTCGCGCATCGTGGTTTGAAACGCGCGGCGCATCGCGAGCACCTCGAGTGCTTGCCCGTGTTCGGCGAGCGTGCGCTCGGCTTTGGTCAAGCTGTCTCGCAGCGTCACGATGATCGTGTCGGGGCCGATGGTCGTGCGGGCGTGCGTCGGTCCGCGGCCGGTGTAGTCGTGCAGCAGGCCGACGATGGCGTTTGAGATCGCCGCCGGCACCGACGTGACAGGCGTACCGAGTTCGACGGGTGCGTCGGGTGCGTCGGGCATCAGGCCCGCTCCGCTCTCGCCTTCCTCCGGGGGAACGGGCTCGTGCGAAACGAAAGAGGAAGACGAGGCATCCGTCGCGCAGCCCGCGTTCCCCGATCGTTCCCGGGCATCGGACCCGATCAAGACCCGCGAGCGGCCAGCGTAGCGAACCGTCAGTTCTGCTCGGGTGCCGCTGGCTCGTCGGTCGGTGCCGCCTGCGTGGACGCCCCGGTCTCGTCGTGGACCTCGCCGTGCGGCCGTTCGCGAAGTTGACCCCTGGCAGTGGCGACGATTTCCTCTGAGCCCCGCCTGCCGCTTCGTCGAAGACGAACAGTTCGGCCACGATGTCGGGCTCAAAGAGGATCTGACTTTGATAGGTCAGGACCTTGCGCCCGGTCAGCTGCTCGATCTTTCCCGTCAGGTTCTGGGTCATCTCATTCTCAAAGCTCTGGCGAAAGCTCCGCACCAGATCGTGCTGGCCGAAATCGAGCATTGTGCGCTCCGCTCTC
>JALZJA010000329.1 GCA_030860005.1 Actinomycetota bacterium | reverse complement strand
AGCAGATGGTCCGCCGCGAGCTGCGCCAGAAGTACAAGGGGTCGGCGCTGGGCATCGTCTGGTACGTCGTCAACCCGCTCGTCCTCATGGGGGCGTACTACCTCATGTTCGGCATCGTCTTCAAGGCCGCCGCGGAGCCCGACTACCCGCTCTTCTTGCTCGTCGGCCTCGTCGTGTGGATCTTCTTCAGCCAGGCCGTGCTCGGGGCCGCCCCGTCGCTCATCGAGCAGGGCTCGCTCATCCGCAAGGCGCGCTTCCCGCGCGAGGTGATCCCGTCCGCCGTCGTCACCGTGCAGCTCGTGACGTTCCTCGTGCTGCTCAGCATCCTCGCGCCGATCACGCTTGCGATCCGCGGCACGTTCGACCTGGCGCTGCTCCTGCTGCCGCTGATCCTCGTGTGCCTGTTCGCGTTCGTGCTCGGCTTCGCGTTCGCCGTCTCGGTGCTGCACGCCTACTTCCGCGACGTGGCACCGATCCTCGCGGCCGCGCTGCTGCCGTGGTTCTTTCTGTCGCCGATCTTCTTCGATCCCAACGGGATCACCGAGCAGAGGGCGGCGGTCTTCGCGCTGGAATGGGTCAACCCGGTGGCGCCGTTCATCGTCGCCGTGCGCGACGTGCTGTACGGGGGCAACGTGCCCGGACTGGACGTCCTCGCCTACGTCGTCATCGCCGGCGCGCTCGTGCTGTTCGTCGGCGTGGGGCTCTTCCGCCGCCTGCAGGGCGAACTGGCGGTGGTCGTATGAGACCTGGATTCGGTCGCGGCGTCAGCCCCGGGGAGATCGTGCTCGAGGACGCCTGGAGGGCGTTCAGCATCCGCGCCGACCGCGGGCGCACCCTCAAGGAGCTCGTCATCGGCCGGCGCGCGGCCTCCGGTCCCCCGCCGGTGGAAGCCCTGCGCGGGGTCTCGCTGCGCATCGAGCCCGGCGAGACGGTCGGCATGGTCGGGCGCAACGGCGCGGGCAAGTCCTCGACGCTGCGCGTGCTCGCCGGGATCGTGCCGCTGCACGCGGGAAGCGTGGCCGTCGGCGGGCAGGTCGTCACGCAGCTCGAGCTCGGCGCCGGGTTCAGCCGCGACTTCTCCGGCCTGGAGAACATCTACCTCAGCGGCGCGCTGCATGGCTTGTCGAGGCAGCAGATCGAGTCGCGCCTGGGCGCGATCATCGAGTTCTCCGAGCTCGGCGACTTCATCCACGCGCCGGTGGCCACGTACTCGACCGGCATGTTCCTGCGGCTGGGCTTCGCGATCGCGGCGCATCTCGATGCCGACGTGCTGCTCATCGACGAGGTGCTCGCGGTCGGCGACGAGGCCTTCCAGCGCAAGTGCGAGGCGCGCATGGCCGAGCAGATCGCGGCGGGCGCGACGCTCGTGCTCGTCTCCCACGACGCGCTGCTGATCGAGCGCACGTGCGCGCGGCTCGTCGTGCTCGACGGCGGCGAGAAGGTCTTCGACGGGCCGGTCGAGGAGGGCATGCCCTTCTACCACCGGCTCATGGGCACCGAGGACGCGGTGCCGTCGCCATGAAGCCCGAGGATGCATTGCCGGCCGCCCGCGCCGCCGCGGGCGAGCACGACGACGAGATCCCCGGCGGGATGGTGATCGCGCCGACGGAGCGCGTCTCGATGGAGCAGTTCATCGAATGGGCGGCGATCGAGCCCGATCCGATGAAGATGCGCTCGACGCGCAAGCTCGGCGCGCCGATCACCTTCTTCAAGCGTCAGCTCCTGCACGTCATGCGCCAGTACCTGCGCGAGCTCGAGGCCCAGCAGACGCGCTTCAACCTCAACGTCGTCGCACGCCTCGCCGAGCTCGAAGAGCGGCTCGCGAAGATCGAGCAGCACGCGGGCGAGCGCGAGCGGCGTTGAGGGTCCACCAGGTCCTGAGCGGCGCCGGAGCCTTCGACGCTGTGACCGAGCAGGCACTGGCGTTCCGCAGGCTGTTCCGCGCCTGGGGATGGGGGGGCGGCGACGTCGCCGCGAGCATCAGCCCGCAGGTCGCCAACGAGATCGCCCCGCTCGCCTCGCTGCGCCCCGCCGAGCGCGACATCCTGCTCATCCATTACTCCGGCTATGCGCCGCGGCTGCGCGGCGCGCTCGCGTTCGACAACCGCAAGCTGCTGATCTCCCACAACATCACGCCCGCACGCTGGTTCTGGGACCACGATCCCACGGCCGCCGTGTCATGCGCGCTGGGCCGTAAGCAGCTGCCGGAGTTCGCGGCCGCCGTCGACATCGCCGCGGGCGTGTCGCTCTTCAACGCCCGCGAGCTGGGATCCGACACGGTGATCCCCATCCTCTTCGACCCGTCGAAGCTCGGCGAGCCGCCCACGGCGGCGGCGCCCCCCGGCCCGCCGACGATCATGTTCGTCGGTCGAATCGCCCCGCACAAGCGCCAGGACGCGGTGATCCGCGCCTTCGCGCTCTACCGCCGCCGCCACGCGCCCGACGCGCGGCTCGTCCTCGTCGGCCGCCCGGTCAACGAGACGTTCGCGGCCGCCATTCGCGGGCTCGCCGAGCAGCTCGCGCCGGGAGCGATCGACATCGAGTTCGACCTCACGCCGCAGCAGCTCGCGCAGCGCTACCGCTCCGCGCACGCATTCCTGTGCATGTCCGAGCACGAGGGCTTTTGCATTCCGCTGCTCGAGGCCTTCCACTTCGGGCTACCCGTGGTCGCCCGCGCGGTCGGCGGCGTGCCCGAGGTCGCGGGCGACGCGGCGTTGCTGCTCGACGGGGACGACGACGAGCGGGTTGCGGCCGAGCTGCTGGCGCTCGCCGTGGGCGACGCGGAGCTACGCGCGGCGCTGCGCGAGCGCAGCCGGCAGCGGGTTGGCGCCTACGCGCCGGAGCGGACCGTGCGCACGTTGCGCACGACGCTCGAAGCGCTCAGGGCCCCGCTGGATTAACCATTCGTCTAAAACTCATCAACCGTCTAGCTCACATAGGTTATCCCTGCGTTATATGGGCAGACCTGACCTGTGAGAGTGCGGCGGTCGGACGCCGTGCCGGCCGGCGATCTCGAGGAGACATTGGCATGACCGTCCACGAAGCCCGGCTGGCGACGCTCGCGCGCATTCGCGAGCGACGGCTCACGCCCGGGCGGTCGCAGGAGGCGGCACCGATGGATCCGTGGCGGCTCGTGTCTCGCCACTTCGCGCCCTCGGCCGTGACCGAGGAGGAGACGCTGTTCGCCGTCGCCAACGGCTACATGGGGATGCGCGGCACGCACGACGAGGGGCATCCGTCCAACGACCCGGCGTTGTTTCTCAACGGCTTCCACGAGACCTGGCCGATCCCCTATGGCGAGGCGGCGTTCGGCTTCGCGACGACGGGCCAGACGATCGTCAGCGCTCCCGACGGGTCGGTCATCCGGCTCTACGTCGACGAGGAGCCGCTCGTGCTGGCGGAATCCAAGCTCATCTCGTACGAGCGCGTGCTCGACATGCGCAGCGGCACGCTCGAGCGCGATGTCACCTTCCGCACGAAGCGCGGCGCCGTCGTGCGGCTGCGCTCGCAACGGCTCGTGTCGGTGCGGTGGCGCCATCTGGGCGCGATCTCCTACGAGGTCACGCTGCTCGAGGGGCCGACGGACCTTGCGATCGCCTCCGAGCTCGTCACGCACCTACCGCACCCCAAGGGTGACGACGACCCGCGCGTCGGCGTGCGCATGGACGAGTCCGCGCTCGAGCCGGTCGACACGTTCTGCGACGGGACGCGCGTGCTGCTCGGGCTGCGCACGCGCTCGAGCTCCATCGGCCTGGCGTGCGGGATGGAGCACTCCATCGATACCGAGCTGCGCTACAGCCTGGACTCGAGCGTCGAGGGCGACGAGGGGCGCGTCGTGTTCTACCTCGACGTCGAGCCAGGGGTCCCGGCGCGCGTGACCAAGCTGCTTGGCTACCACCACGACGCGCACGCCTCGTCCAACGACCTTGCGCGGCGCGTGCACCGCACGCTCGATCGGGCCGCGAGCGACGGCTTCGATCGCATCGCGCAGGTCCAGCGCGAGCGTCTGGACTTCTACTGGAAGCACTCCGACATCCAGGTCGGTGGCCCGCCCGACGTCCAGCAGGCCGTCCGCTACAACCTGTTTCAGGTTCGCCAGGCGTCGGCGCGCGTCGAGGGTCACGGGATCGCAGCAAAGGGCCTGACGGGTCGCGGCTACGAGGGGCAGTACTTCTGGGACACCGAGATCTACGTCCTGCCGGTGCTGACCTACACGCAGCCGCATGTCGCGCGGCGGCTGCTGCATTTCCGCTACGAGATGCTCGGCGCCGCGCGCCGCCGCGCGCAGCAGCTGGGCCACCGCGGGGCGCTGTTTCCGTGGCGGACGATCAGCGGCGAGGAGGCGTCGGCGTACTACGCTGCGGGCACCGCGCAGTACCACATCAACGCGGCGATCTCCTACGCGGTGCGGCAGTTCGTGCGGGTCACGGGCGATGAGGAGTTCCTTGCGCGCGAGGGCGTCGAGATCCTCGTGGAGACTGCCCGCTTCTGGGCCGATCTGGGCTTCTTCTCCGTCCGGCGCGAGGGGCAGTTCTGCATCCAGGGGGTGACCGGTCCGGACGAGTACTCGGCGGTCGTCGACAACAACGCCTACACGAACCTCATGGCGCGCGAGAACCTCGCCGCCGCGGCCGAGGGATTGCAGCTTCTACGGACCAGCAACCCCGAAGCGCACGCGCGCCTCGTCGCGCGGCTGAAGATCGATCCTCAGGAGCCGGAGGAGTGGTGTCGCGCGGCGGAGCGCATGTTCATCCCCTACGACGAGCGCGCGGGCGTGTTGCTTCAGGACGAGCACTTCCTCAACCGCAAGCCGTGGGACTTCGAGGGCACGCCCGTCGATCACTATCCGCTGCTGCTGCACTACCACCCGCTGAACATCTACCGCCACCAGGTCATCAAGCAGACGGACGTCGTGCTCGCGACGTTCCTGGCCGGCGACCGCTTCTCGCTGGAGGAGAAGCGGCGCGTCTTCGAGTACTACGACCCGCTCACGACCGCCGATTCGTCGCTGTCGTCATGCGTGCAGTCCGTCATGGCCTCCGAGGTCGGCGGCACCAAAGCGGCGTACGAGTACTTCCTGCTGAGCGCCGCGGTCGACCTCGCGAACCTCGCGGGCAACGTCGGCGACGGCATCCACGTCGCTTCGTGCGGCGGCGTCTGGATGGCGCTCGTCAACGGCTTCGCCGGCCTGCGCGACCTCGACGGCTTGGACCTGCGCTTCTCGCCGCGGCTGCCGCTCGACTGGGACTTCCTGCGCTTCCGCCTGCTCGTGCGCCAGAGCCGCCTGGAGGTCGAGATGACGCGCGAGTCCACCACGTACCGGCTGCTCGACGGCGAGTCGCTGGGGCTGATCAGCGACGGCCAGCACGTGACGGTGCGCCCCGGCGAGCCCGTGACGTTGCCCGCAGCGTCGCCGACGCTGGGAGATCTGCCGGCACAGAGCGCGGCGGTGGGATAGTCCGAGCGTCAGGTCGGCCCGGGCCGCGCCAGCACGTGCGACGGCCCGGCCTGCCGTACCGGCGTCGCTCCGTCCAGCGCCTCCAGCACGTAACCCGCCGCCTCGAGCAGGTCGGCGACCTCGTCATTCGTGTCGTGCAGCTCGCACACGATGATCGGCCGGTGCTCGGCCAGGAGGCGCTGCGCTCCGCGCAGAACGTCGCCCTCGGCGCCTTCGACGTCGAGCTTCACGACGTCCGGCGCCGGCGCGCCCGCCGCGATGACGTCGTCGAGGCTCACCAGCGGGACGTCGACCTCTTCGATCGTGAGCGGGTGCGGGTCGCGCACGGTGGACATGTGCGACCAGATCCCGCCTGCCGCCACGCTGCACATGCGTGCCGTGCCCGATCGCGCTCCCACCGCGTCCGTGCGCACCTCGACGCGGTCCGCGAGGTCGCTGCGCAACGCCGCCTCCCGAGCCAGGTTCGCCGCCGCGGCGATCGGCTCGAACGCCACGACGTGACCGGCGTCGCCGACGAGCCTCGCGGCGAGGACCGTGAAGAAGCCCACGTTCGCGCCGACGTCGTAGACCACGCCGCCGGGCGGGACGGTCCGCCGCAGCGCCTCCTGGACGGGCACATCGAGGTGGCCGACCAGGATGAGCCGAGCATGGGCATGCGACGGCGGCGTCGCGCGAGCCGGAAACCGCAGCCCGGCCGCCAGTCCGTAGAGCACGGCGTTCTCGCCGCGCTGGAACGCGGCGTCCGCCCGCAGCCGCCAGCGCTGCGGGAGCATCGCGGCGGCCAGCGCGAAGCGCGTGCGGTCGCTGCGCCCGTGGGCGGCGAGCGGATCGCCGTCGCGTGCCGTGCCACTGCGTCCGGCCTTCGAGCGCGACATCGTCCTCGCGAGGCGGGAGGCCATGAGGGCCGATCATCGCAGGGCGTATCACAGGGCGCCGCCGGCGCTCTCACCCTCCATTGACTGGCCGCGCCCGTCGGGCGACCCACACCAGCGTGAGGACAATCCGTGCGCCGTACGTCTCTGAGTCCGTCATCATGTGAGCTTCAGCAAATGCAGTCTCTAGAGAGCTCTTGGGGAGGGCGTGCCGGCGTGAATCAGCGCCTTCGCGAACAGCGCGCAGCGATTCCCGAGCATGTCGGCGCGCTGCGTGCGGCGGTGGTGCGGTTCGCGCGCGCGCGCGGCGCCTCGAGGCGGGAGTGCGAGCACATCGCGCTCGCGGTCTCGGAGGCGCTCAGCAACTCCGTGCTGCACGCCTACGTCGGCCAGGACCCGCCCGGACCGGTCACGGTCGAGGCGTGGGCGCAGGATCGGTCGCTGACGGTCGTGGTCTCCGACGAGGGTCTCGGCATGCTGCCGCGGCTCGACAGCCCCGGCCTCGGCATCGGGCTTCCGCTCATCGCCCAGATGACCGAGCGTCTCGACATCGAGGATCGCGACGGCCGGCCGGGCGTCTGCCTGCGGATGACGTTCGCGCTGGCCGCCGCCTGACACGGTCCGAGCGACTCATCCAGCGCTCGCGTCGCGAACGTATTTTCGTACCGCCTCGCAGCTCTTCTTATCGAGATGACCACGCCCACCGTCACCGAGCTCCCGCGCAGGCTCGAGGCCGTATCGCGCGACACGTTCCTCGACGAGCCCGGCGGCGAGCCGCGCCGCGGCCGTCCGCGGCTCAGGCTCGTGGTGTCGCCGCAGCCGGCTGAGGTGCGACGAGCTCTGACTGCGGTGCCAATGCCGCCAGCCGCAGCTTGAACAGCGCGCCGCCGCCCGGCGCCTCCTCGACCGTGATCGTGGCGCCGTGCGCTTGCACGACCTGGCGCACGATCGCCAGCCCGAGGCCCGAACCCGGGCGTCCGCGGGCCGTCGCGCCACGGTAGAAGCGGTCGAAGACATGCGGCCGGTCGGCCGCCGGGACCCCCGGGCCGTGGTCGCGGATCGTCAGCTCGCCGCCGCGCAGGACGACCTCGACGGCCGACCCCTCGGGGCTGTACTTCGCGGCGTTGTCGAGCAGGTTGTCGACCGCGCGCCCGAGCCGGTCGGGCAGGCCCTCCACGACCGTCGGCTCGAGATCGGCGCGATAGCAAACGCCAGGACGCCGGCGCCGCGACCGCCCGAGGGCCTCTGACACGATCGCATCGAGCTGCACCTCGTCGATGCCGGACAGCGGCACATCTCCCCGAGCGAGCTCGATGACGTCGGTGATCAGCGCGCTGAGCTCCTCGGTCTCGGCGCGAACGTCCTCGAGCAGCCGGCGCCGGTCCTCGCCGGGTAGCTCTCCGCCGGCGAGCAGGACCTCGACGTTCGTGCGCAGCGACGTCACGGGCGTGCGCAGCTCATGCGACGCGTCGGCGACGAGCTGGCGCTGCGCGCTGACAGAGTCGTCGAGCGCCCGCCGCGACCCCTCGAGCGTGTCGAGCATCGTGTTGAAGCGCGCCGCCATGCGCCCGACCTCGTCGTCGCCGGGAACCTCGATCCGCCGCGCGAGGTCTTCGGTCTGCGTGATGTGCTCGGCCGCGGCGGTCAGGTCGCTGACCGGCTGGATGACCCGCCGGTGCGCCAGCCGCCCGAGCAGTGCGGCCAGCAGCGTGCCCCCCGCGCACAGCAGGATGAGCACGATTCGCAGCCGGCTGAGGGTCGCGTCGACGTTGGCGAGGCTGCGCACGACCTGGATCGCGCCGCCATCGGGCAGCCGGACCGTCATCGCCCGCAGGTGCAAGCCATCCACCTCCGTGTCGCGCAGCAGCACGCGCTCGGCCTCACCGGTCGCCACCGCGCGATCGCGGTCGTCGACGGGGACCCGCAGGTCGGTGTCGGCCGGCCGCAGAACCTCGCCGGAGGGGCTCAGCAGCTGGGCCGGGCCGGCCGCCTCGCCCTCGCGCAACGGCGGCGCGGGGACGCGCAGCGCCGGACCGGGGCCGAAGCGCTCGCCGATGGAGAGCACCCGCGCGTGCTGGGCCTTCAGGGCGTCGTCGACCTGGCCGCGCAGCTCGCTGCGCAGGGCGACGTACGCCACGATCGACACGAGCACGACCGTCACCCCGACGATCGCGGCCGCGAGCAGCGTGAGGCGGTGGCGCAGCGCCATCACGGGTCGCGCAGGACGTAGCCGACGCCGCGCACCGTGTGCAGCAGCCGGCGCTCGCCGCCGGCCTCGGTCTTGCGGCGCAGGTAGCCGATGTAGACGCCGAGCGCGTTGGAGGTGGCGCCGAAGTCATAGCCCCACACGCGCTCGAAGAGCGTCGAGCGCGTCAGGACCTGACGCGGGTGCCCCAGGAACAGCTCGAGCAGCGTGAACTCCGTGCGCGACAGCTCGATGCGCCGCGCGCCGCGGTACACCTCATGCGAGGAGCTGTCGAGAACGAGGTCGCCGAACGCCAGAGCCGGGCCGCCCGCGTCGACGCGCCGCAGCAGCGCTCGCAGCCGCGCCTGCAGCTCGCGCAGCGCGAACGGCTTGACGAGGTAGTCGTCGGCGCCCGCGTCGAGGCCGTCGACGCGGTCATCGATCGCGTCGCGGGCGGTGAGCATGAGCACCGGCGTGCGGTCGCCCGCTGCGCGCAGGCGACGGCACACCTCCAGGCCGTCGACGCGTGGCATCGCGACGTCGAGGACGATCGCGTCGACCGTGCCCGCCGCCAGAAGGTCGAGCGCCTGCTGGCCGTCCGCGGCGAGGCGCACGTCGTGACGCTCGAGCGCGAGCGCGCGCTCCAGCGCGGACCGCACGCCCGGCTCGTCGTCGACAACGAGAACCTTCATCAAGGCAGACAGCCTAGGCCGCGGTTCTAAGGGGAGCTCGAAGGGGTTACCGGCTACTGCAGCTGCGCCGGGCCGATCGTCTGGACCATCTTGCGCGAGCAGCGGTCGCCGCCCGGCAGTCCGGTACGCATGCGGTACAGGACGAAGGCGTCGAGCGTCATGACCGGGGGCCCGGTCGCGTCGAAGGGCTTGCGCAGGTCGCGGGCGACGAGCACGTAGTCGGCCGCGCGCGATATCCGAACGTGCGGATACGCCGTGCCGAGGATCGGCAACTGCGAGCACAGCGGCTGCCCCGAGAGCATGTGCCCGACCCACTGCATGCGCCCGTTTGGCTGCATGTCGAGTCGGATCGAGGCGCTGGGCGGCAGTCGCTCGTCGACCTGCTTGACCTCGAGCAGGTCGCGCGACGCCTGATCGAAGGTGATGGCGACCTCGTGCTGCGCCGTGATGCGCGCCGCGGCGATGAGGAACGCCAGCGCGCCGAACGTCATCCATCGCGATCGCATGCGCGCGAGGCCGACCGCGGCGACGGCGACGATGACGGGGGCGACGAACGCCAGTGCCTTGTAGTGGAAGTACCAGCCGTAGTCGCGCGGCCGGAAGTACAGCGCCGCGCCGACGCCGAAGATCATCACGGCGCCGAGACCCCAGCCGATGTCGCGCGGCAGCCGGCGCAGCGCGAGCACGACGCCGAAGATGATGAGCGGCAGGGCGACCAAGGCCGTCCCCGCGTCCTGGACGCCGAAGAACCAGCGCTCGGGATAGAAGCCCAGAAGGTCGCCCCCCCAGCTCTCCAGCGTGTAGCCCGGGGTCAGCACGCGGACGGAGCCGGCGGACTTCTCGAGGATCCCTCGCAGCGGCGCGAGCGCGAGGATCCCCAGCGGGATGATCCAATAGAGCTGGCGGCGGCTGCGCAGGCGTGGGCGGCGCCACACCGGCAGGCCGCGACGGCGGCGCTCGAAGCCGTAGAACACGGCTGCCGAGATCAGCGCGATCGGCAACGCGAGCGGATAGGCGAAGCCGAGCACGGCGATGAACGCCGTGAACAGCGCCAGCCCGCCGCGCGATCGTCGCCGCACGACGTGCCGCGCCAGCACGATCGCGAACGGCAGCGCGAAGAAGCCCCAGATCTGGTTGAAGTACGGGTGCATCGTCGTGTGCAGCGCGATCCGGTTCAGGCCGATGAGGCCCATGACCGCGCCCGCAGTCCAGAGCCCGGCGCCCAGCAGGTCGCGCGCGAGCAGCCAGAAGCCGAGCGCGGCGAGCGCCAGCAGCATGGCCGCGAGCGGCGCGATGACCGCATAGGCCTCCATCCCCGCGAGACGGGCCACGGCGCCATACGCGTAGTAGATCGGCGGCTTGGAGCGCCAGTGCAGCGGGATCTGGTCGACGGGCTCCTCGGGCGCCACCGCGCTCGGGTGGTGGCCCCGGAGCAGCTGCGCGCTGCCGACGGCCAGGTGCGCGTCCGAGCCGTTGCCGATGACCGTCGCCAGCCCGGCGCGAAACATCGGCACCAGCGCGATCGCGCCGATGAGCGCCGCCAGGCAGAGCGGTACCGCGAGCATCCGCCACGACGACTGGCCCACGGCGCCGCGGGCTACCGGCGATCGGCGTTCGCGGCGCCAGGCGTAGATCCCGAGCGCGACGTTGCCGGCGAGCACGACGCCGAGCGCGATGTCGAACGGCACGTACGCATAGCCGAGCGCGCCGAGCTCGAGCGCCGTGGCGACGGCGCCGGCCGGCAGCACCCACAAGAGCTCGTGACGGCGCAGACGCGCCGGGAGCCACAGCGCCACCGGCCCGAAGCCGGCGATCCCGAACAGCACGACGCATACCGCGACGACGCGCAGCGCCTCGAACAGGGCGCCCGCACCGACGACGCCGGCGCCCTCGGCGAGCTCGAGCGCGACGACGCTCGCGCCCAGCAGCGCAAGCCAGGCGAGACCGCGATCGCCGGGCCTTGTCAGCCGCCGGTGCCGTGACGCTGGCGAGCCTGTGCCATGACCCGGCTCAGGAACACCGGGTTGCCCACCAGGTACCTGCGCCACATCCGCTTCGGCTCGATCGCGAGTCTGAAGATCCATTCCAGTCCATTGTCCGCCAGCGAGGCCGGAGCGCGCGGCACGCGCCCGGAGACATAGTCAAACAGCGCGCCGACGTTCCACAGCACGCGGCAGTCGAGCCGGTCGACGGTTCGCTGTGCCCAGAACTCCTGCTTCGGCGTTCCCATCCCGACGAGCAGGATGTCCGGCTTGCAGGCGTTGATGTGCTCGATGACGCGCTCGTCGTGACCGGAGCCCATCGCGAAGTAGCCGTGATGGGTACCGACGATCCGCAGTCGCGGGTGGGCGCGCAGCAGGCGCCGGCCGGCCTGTGCGGCGATGCCGGGCTCGCAGCCGAGCAGGTACACGGAGTGGCCCTGGCGCTCGCACAGCGCGGCGAGGTCCCAGACCCAGTCCGCGCCGGTCATGCGGTGCGGGATCTCGGTGCTCAGCGCCTTCGCGGCGAGCCGCACGCCGTAGCCGTCGCAGTAGATGAGATCGGCCTCGTCGAAGGTCGCGCGCAGCTCGGGGTCCTCGCGCGACTGGTTGAGCACGTGGGCGTTGACGTAGGTGACGCGCTTCGTGTGTCCGCCGCCGTTGACCCAGCCCGTGATCCGCTCGAGCAGCTCGGACGGCTCGCCGAGCTCGATCGGAATCTCGAAGATCCGCGAGTGGCGGGCCTTGAGCGGCGGCGTGTCGACTGCGTCGGCCTCGGGCACGGTCCGGGATGGTAATGCTCCTGCCGAGCGTAGGAGCGGGCGCGGGCCTGGCATCGTTGCGGTCGTGCCGACCGTCGTCATCGACGCCCGCGACGCCTTCGCGCCCGAGCTGCGCGGCTGGGGGCGCTACGCGCGCGAGCTCATCGGCGCGCTGCCCGCCCGCGAGGGCATCGCCTATCACGTCGTGAAGCGCGGCGGGCGCGGTCCCGAGCTGCTCTTCGAGCAGGCCGGCTTGCCGCTGCGGCTCGCGCGCGTGCGCGCCGACCTGGTGCACGCGCCCAACTGCTTCCTGCCGCTCGCGCGGCCGTGCCCCGGCGTCGTGACGGTTCACGACCTCGCGTTCGAGGTCTTCCCCGCGGACTTCTCGTCGCGCACGGGCTGGAAGTACCGCACCTTCACGCCGCGGGCCGCACGTTCGGCGCAGCGCGTCATCTGCGACGCCGCCTTCACCGCCGAGGACCTCGTGCGTCGTTACGGCGTCGACGAGGAGCGCGTGCGCGTGATCCCGCTCGCCCCCTCGCTTGCCGTCGGCGACGCGCCGCCGCCGACCGACGCCGGGCCGTATCTGCTCGCGGTCGGCGACCTGCGCCCGAAGAAGAACCTGCTGCGCCTCGTGCAGGCGTTTCGGGCGCTGCGCGCGGAGGGAGTCGAACACCGGCTCGTGCTGGCCGGCGTCGACAGCGGAGAGGGCGAGCGCGTGCGCGCCGCCTCGGGCGGCGAGCCCGTCGAGCTGCCCGGCTACGTCTCGGACGCGCGCCTGGACGCGCTCATGCGCGGAGCCGACGCGCTCGTGTACCCGTCCCTCTACGAAGGCTTCGGGCTCGTCCTCGTCGAGGCGATGGCGCGCGGAGTGCCGGTGCTCACGGCGCGCGCGACGGCGCTGCCGCAGACCGCCGGCGACGCCGCCGAGTACTTCGACCCGCTTGATGTCGCCGAGATGGCCGCCGCGATCCGGCGCGTGCTCGATGACGCGGGGCGCCGCAACGAGCTCGTGCGCCTGGGCCTTCAGCGCGCCGGCTCGCTGTCGTGGGCGCAGACGGCCGCGCGGACCGTCGCGGTCTACGAGGAGCTGCTGTGAGCAAGTGGGGCGCGCGCAAACGTTTCACCCGGAACCCCGCGCTCCGATCACCGCCAGGCGGTGTCCTCGGTCGCGGCAATGGGCCCTGCCATTGCGCGCTCCCTGCGTCCTTGCCTGGCGGCGCCGGCATCCCGGCTTTCCGGTCGAACGTTCACGGGCGACCCACTAGGACGGTCTCGTAGACCTCCCACGTGGCGCGCGCGGCATCGTTCCACGTCCAGGGCGGCGGCTGTGGAGCGGGCCGCTGAGCTGCCGCCCCCGCGGCCAGCAGCCCCTCGAGATCGTCGGGCGCGACAAAGGTGGCGCGGTCGCCGAGCACCTCCCGCAGCACGGGCAGGTCGGAGGCGACCACCGGCGTGCCGCAGGCCAGCGCCTCGACCGTGGGCAGGCCGAAGCCCTCGTCATCGGACGGGAACACGAGCGCCCGCGCACCCGAGTAGATCGCGGCGAGGTCGTCGTCCGGGACATGGCCGGTGAGCGTGACCTCGGGCAGCTCGTGCGCCCACGGCTTCGTCGCTCCGACGAGCACGAGCGGCAGCTCGCGCGGCGCCCGCGCGAGGGCCGCGACGCGCTTGCGCGGGTCGGGCGTCTGCAGGCCGCCGACCCAGAGCAGGTACTGCTCGGGCAGCCGGTAGCGGCTGCGCACCGCAGCGACCTCGTCGGCATCGCGCTCGCGCAGCGCGGGCGCGGGCGCCTCGTGGATCACGACGATCCGCGCGGGGTCGATCCGCAGGTGCTCGCGCACCTCCTCCGCGACGACCGACGTCGGCACGATCAGCCGGGCGGAGCGCTCGAC
>JALZJA010000314.1 GCA_030860005.1 Actinomycetota bacterium | reverse complement strand
GAGAGCGTCACGCGACACCGAGGCGTAGCCGACGTCCGGAACCATCCGCGATCTCCTGGACCGGATGCCAGAGAAGCTCCGCGCTCGCAGTCGCGAAATGAAGCATCACAAGCGCGCCAGCCGTGGCTATCAGGCGCGCGATTCGCCATACCGGCTGAGGGTCGCGCCCATCGTGGTTGCGAGCCTACCGGCCCCGACCGAGGCGCGGAAACGCGGGCTACACTTGCCGGCCCCGCCGGAGTAGCTCAGTCGGTTAGAGCAGCGGAATCATAATCCGCGTGTCGGGGGTTCGAGTCCCTCCTCCGGCATGGCGAAATGCCTACAGATCCACAGGGTTCTCGGATTGAAGCGCCCGGCTCTATGGACGCCCCGTACTCAGGATCCCAGGGTCTACGCGCAGCTGCATCGCACCAAGAGTCGCCTGGCTCGCGTCACGGACACCCGCAAGCACTGCACTGCAACCCAGCGCGGATCAGGCGGCTGCCAGCGCAGCGGCGAGCTCCTCCGCGCTCGCCTCGGCCTTCTCGGGGACGGTGACGACGAGGCGGCCGTCGCGCTCCAGTAGCCAGCGCGCGTTGATGACCGTCAGGCCGATGACCCGATGGGTCGCAGGCTCGAATCGCAGCACATGACCCTCCGGAGTCTCCTCGCCGTCACCGTTCTGCGGAGAACCGATGTGGAGGTAGAGGACATCCCCTTCGGCGTCGTAGTCGGAGTGGTCGAAGACCAGCGGTCCGATGCGAACGTTCACGGCTTCCATTGCTTGGGGGTCCTTCCGCATCGCGAGGGCAGTCATGATCCGGCCTGGCTGCTGCTCGAAGCTTACGACCACGAGCAGCCAGCGGCTGGGGCCCGACTCCTTGCGGTAGTACCGGCGGCGCGCCCCGCGCGGGTCCTTCTCGACGTGGTCGGGCCGGGTGACGGCGTCGAGCACCTCCGCGAGGTGCTCGCGGACTTCAGGGTGGTCACGCGTGATCTTCTCGTGCCATATGCGCGCGAGCAGTACGACCGAGTGCCCGTCGGGATCGCGCGCCTCCGCCAGCTGATGATCTGCGACCACGCGCCGGAGCCTGATGAACGTTCCGGACGATGACTTCAGCGTCGACCTGGGGTCTCGGCGGTGCCGCCGGCCGCGCGGATGTCCGCGGCGACGGCCTCGAGCCGGTTCGCATTGCGTCCGGCAAGCGACACCCTCGCGCCCTCACGCGCGAACGCCTTCGCCACGGCGCCGCCGATCGCACCGCCGCCGCCGTAGATGACGGTGACCTTGTCCTGGAGCAGCATGTCGTGACGTCCTTTCGGGGTGAGCGTTGGTCAGTCCGGTCCGCCGCGCCGGGCCAGCACGGCTCTGAGCACGCGCTGGAGGGTGCGGACAAGGGGTTACCTTCTGGAGGCGAAGGGCTCGCGGCGTGCCAAGTCGTCCCGTCGTGTCCAGCGAGTGGGCCCGGGGCACGGTGCGCGCCATGTCTGTGTATCGGGAGCGCGACCGGGCGACTCTCACCTTCCGATGGAGCCCGTCGCCCCAGCCCTCACGCTCACCGGAGCTCCGCCGCCGGCTCCGTCCGCGCGGGGAGCGGCGCGCTCGCTGCTGCCCCGCCAGGTGATCCCGCCGCTGTGGCGCGAAGCCGGTGCCGCGAGACTCGTGCTGAGCCTGCTGCACGGCAGCGTCGCGCAGCCGCAGCCACGTGCGATCTGCGGCGCGCCCGTGCTGCTGGTACCTGGCCTGTTCGCCGGCGACGCCTCACTTGCGCATCTGGCGAGCACCCTGCGCGATCATGGGTGGGCAGTCTGGCCATCCAGCATCCGAAGCAACGTCGGCTGCTCGGACACGATCGTGCGGCGGCTGGTGACGCGGCTCGAGGCGATCGTCGCTGACCACGGCGCCCGTGCGGTGCTCGTCGGCCATAGCCGCGGCGGACTCCTCGCCCGCGCAACCGCGCAGCGGCGCCCCGACCTCGTCAGCGGCGTCGTAACGCTCGGCTCGCCACACCGCGACCAGCTTGCCGTGCACCCGCTGCTGTGGGCCAACGTCATGACGCTGGCGGCGCTGGGAACCCTCGGTGTGCCCGGATTGATGCGATTCGGTTGCCGGGGCACGCAGGACTGCTGCCGCGGCTACGACCACGACGTCGCGGCCTCGCTGCCGTCGGGCATCGGCGCGGTCTCGCTGTACTCGCGTCGTGATGGCGTCGTCGACTGGCGCGCCTGCCTCGA
>JALZJA010000310.1 GCA_030860005.1 Actinomycetota bacterium | reverse complement strand
CGCTCGTCGGCGCCGTGCTCGGCGACAGCGTGCGCTACCTGGTCGCCGCGAGCGTGACCGTCGCGCTCGGCGTGGCGCTGGGGTTCCGCCCGCAAGGCGGGCTCGGCGGAGTGCTCGCGGCGATTGCGCTCGTGGTCGTGTTCGCGTTCGGCCTGGCCTGGGTCTTCACGACCGTCGGACTGCTGATGCGCACGCCCAGCGCCGTCATGAACGGCGGCTTCATGGCCCTGTTCCCGCTGACCTTCCTCAGCAGCGCCTTTGTCGAGCCGCGGACGTTGCCGGCTTTGCTCGAGGCGTTCGTCGATATCAACCCGATCACCCACCTGGTAACCGCCACGCGCGGCCTGATGCAGGGCACGGCAACGACGGGAGAGATCGGCCTCGTGCTGGCGACGGCCGCGGCGCTGACCGCCGTGTTCGCGCCGCTGACGACGCGCCTGTACCGCAGCAAGGGCTGACAGCCGCCGTTGCGCCGGCTCGTGACTTCTGAAGCGTCCGAGCTGCGCGGCGAGCGCGTCGTGCTCTGTCCTTTGTCCGCCGCGGATGCTCCCACCCTACGTGCCATCCGCCTCACGCCTGAGGTCGCGGCCTGGTGGGGTCCGCTCGAGGATGACTTCCCCTTCACCGACGATCCAGACGCGACACGCTTCACCATCCTTCGCCACGACGCCGTCGCGGGCCTGATCCAGTTCGGCGAGGAGCCCGAGCCTATGTACCGACACGCCTGGATCGACCTCTTCGTCGATCCCGGTCACGGACGGCAGGGCCTGGGCACCGACGCAATCGTCACGCTCGTTCGTCACCTGACCGAAGACCGTGGGCATCACCGCATCACCATCGATCCCGCGCTCGACAACGTCGCGGCGATCGGCTGCTACGAGAAGGCCGGCTTCCGGCGCGTGGGCGTTATGCACGCCGCCGAGCGCGACCCTCTCAGCGGTTGCTGGCGCGACGCGCTGATGATGGAGCTCGTCGTCCCGCCGCCGGCGACGTAGAACGCATGGTCGGAGCGGCCCGGTGAACGCGCCGAGGGCCTCAAAGCGGATCGCGTGGGCGGTCGACACGCTGGCCGTCGAGCCGTCCGACCGGCTCCTGGAGATCGGCTGCGGGCACGGCGTCGCGGTCTCGCTGGTGTGCGAGAAGCTGGACGGCGGCAGCATCGTCGCGGTCGACCGGTCGGCGAAGATGATCGACGCGGCGACCAAGCGCAACGAAGACCACGTCGCCGCCGGGCGGGCGTCGTTCCTGGGCGCGCCCCTCGACCACGCCGACCTGGGCGACGCGTGCTTCGACAAGATCTTCGCCATCCACGTCGGGGTCTTCTCGCAACGCCAGCCCGCGCTCGAGCTGGGCATCGTCGCGGACCACCTGGCGGATGGCGGGCGCTTTCACCTCATCTACCAACCGCTCGTGGCGGCCACGGCCAGAGGGACAGCCGAGGCGCTCGCGGCCACGCTGGAGAACCACGGCTTCAGGGTCGACTCGATCCTGGTCGAGGACCTCGCGGCGGCGACCGCGGTGTGCGTAACCGCCGAGAAGAGGTAGCCGGAGAGGCCATCCCGGGCCGCAGTCTGGAATGCTGCCCGCCTTTCTTGGATCGAGAAGGAGCGGGGAATCGTGAAGCTGGTGATCGGCGTCGTCCGCCCAGAGAAGGCCAATGACGTGCTCGAAGCCCTGTACCGCGCCGAGGTGCGCGGGGTCTCGCTGAGCCGGGTCCAGGGCCACGGAGGTGAGCTCGACCGGGTCGAGACCTACCGCGGCACGACCGTGCAGATGCGGCTCTCCGAGAAAGTCCGCTTCGAGATCGCCGTGTCCGATCCGTTCGTCCAGCCGACGATCGACGCCCTCTGCGAGGGCGCATGCACCGGCGAGGTAGGCGACGGCAAGATCTTCGTCGTGCCGCTCGAGCGGGTCGTCCGCATCCGCACCGGCGAGAAGGACGACGGCGCCGTGACGCCGGTGAAGCAGTGACGGCCGTGGCCATCGTGGCGGCGGCGGCCGCCGGGGTGGATTCTGGCGACACGGCCTGGATGCTGATCGCCACCGCGCTCGTCCTCGTGATGACGCCCGCGCTCGGGCTCTTCTACGCGGGGCTCGTGCGCGGGAAGAACACGCTCAACACGTTCATGATGTGCGTCGCAGCGCTCGCCGTCGCCACCGTCATGTGGGCGCTCGTGGGCTACTCGATCGCCTTCGACGAGGGCAACGGCTTGATCGGCGGCCTCGGCCACGCCTTCCTGCGCGACGTCGCCTTCGCACCCCGTGAGGACACGACGATCCCGCACCTGCTCTTCATGGCCTTCCAGGCGACCTTCTGCATCGTCACGGTCGCGCTGGTGTCGGGCGCCGTCGTCGAGCGAATGCGGTTCGGGCCGTTCCTCGTCTTCGCGGGGCTGTGGTCGGTGCTCGTCTACGCGGTCCTGGCGCATTGGGCCTTCGGCGGCGGCTGGCTCCAGGAGCTCGGGACACTCGACTTCGCCGGCGGTGTGGCCGTCGAGATGGGGTCCGGCTTCTCGGCGCTGGCGGCCGCGCTGGTCGTCGGGGCGCGGAAGGACTACGGACGCCAGGCGCTCCTGCCCCACAACGCGGTCTACGTGCTCGTCGGCGCCGGGCTGCTCTGGTTCGGCTGGTTCGGCTTCAACGGCGGCAGCGGCTTCTCGACCGGCAACTCCAGTGTGCTCGCGTTCACGAACACGTTGCTGTGCCCGGCCGCCACCCTCTCGGTCTGGTTCGCGCTCGACCTGATCCGCGGCAGGCAGGTGACGGCGATCGGCGCGGCGACCGCGATCATCGTCGGCTGCG
>JALZJA010000274.1 GCA_030860005.1 Actinomycetota bacterium | reverse complement strand
GAGCTACACCGCCGTGCGCGCGCAGCCGCCCGGGACGGTCGCCGGCCGCCTGAAGGCCACCGAGCAGGGCGAGATGCTCTCGGCGAAGTTCTCCGTGCGGGCGATCGCCCATCGCGAGCTCGAGCTGACGACGAGCGCGGCGCTCGTCAGCACGCTCGACAGCGAAACGGTCGGCGAGCCGGAGCGCCTCGCGCGCTTCGAGGCCGTCGTCGCGGAGATGGCCGAGCTGTCGACCGAGTCCTACCGCGAGCTCGTGTACAGCGACCCGGATTTCGCCGCGTTCTTTCATGCGGCGACACCGGTGAACGAGGTCTCGCGCCTGAAGCTCGGCTCGCGCCCGGCGAAGCGGCGCGCATCGACGCGGATCGAGGACTTCCGCGCGATCCCCTGGGTCTTCTCGTGGACGCAGACGCGGGCCGTGCTGCCGGCGTGGTACGGCCTCGGCACCGCCCTGCAGGCCGCGCGCGAGAAACACGGCGTGGAGCTGCTGCGCGAGATGGAGAGCGATTGGCCGTTCTTCGCCGGGCTGATCTCCAACGCCGAGATGGCGTGCGTCAAGGCCGACCTCGGCATCGCGCGCCGCTACGCCGAGCTGTACTCCGACGAGGAGGCACGCGAGCGCATCTGGGGCCGCATCGCGTCGGAGTTCGAGCTGACGCTGAACGAGATCGGCGCGGTGTGCGACGAGGAGCAGCTGCTCGACCGCGAGCCGATCCTCCAGCGCGCGCTCGAGCGCCGCAACGTGTTCATCGATCCGCTGTCGTTCGTGCAGCTCGAGCTGCTGCGGCGCCTGCGCGCCAAGGACGACCCGGACGACCCCGAGCTCGTGCGCGCGAGCCTGCTGGTGATCAACGGAATCGCGGGCGCGATGCGCAACACCGGTTAGGAGTCGGCAACGATCCACCCAGGTGGTGTTCTCGTATCACGGATGGGCGGGTACACCTCTGTTGTATTGAGACGGATGTCCATACGCCCCGTCCGACGAATTGCCGATGATGAGGCCATGCATTTGAGCTCCTTCACAGATCGCCACTACCGCGTCGCCCGTGATGGGCGCAGCGTCGTCTGCGACACCATCGCCCAGCGTGATGCGCTCGACGCGCTGCGCGACGCGATCGCCTGGTGGCGCGATCGGCAGTCCTGGAAGGTTCTCGGCGACGCCGAGTCCGTGCTCGCCCTGCGTGCGCTGACCGCCGTCGACGACGTACTCGCCGAGACGACCGCACTCGAATCCGAGGCGCTCGTCACGCTCTCCCGAGAGCACGCGCTCGCACTGTGCGAGATCGCCCGCAGCTACGTCACCGAGCGCGACGTCGACAGCTACCAAACGCCCGAAGAGCGCGAGCGGATCGCACGGCTGCGCGATCTCGCGGGTCCGCTGATGGACACCTGCTGTGAGCTCGCCGCCGCTGAGGAAGAGGCGCGCGAGAAGGCTCTGCTGACGTCGTAGGTCTCAGCGCACGGCGATCTCTTTTGCCAGCGCGAACGGTTCGACGAGCTCGATCCGATCACCGCTCCAGAAGCGCCCCGGGTCGTACCAGCTCGCCGGGCGGCGGTCGGGCAGCAGCCCCATGTGCTGGTACGTCGTGGCAACGAGCTCGGCGCAGTAGACCGTCTCGAGCGACGATCGGCGCCGGATCCGGCCGGTGATCCACTGCCGGGCAAGGCCGAGGCTCGACGGGAACGCGCGTCCGTCGAAACGCTCGACGACCTCCATCAGACGGTCCTCGTGCCGGCGCTCGATCGTCCCCTCGAGCTGGCGCACCCAGGCGCGCTGGCCGTAGCGCTCGTCCCAGGTCGCCACGGCGTCGCGCAGCTTGTGAAGCTGGACGCCGCGCCGACGCTCGCCGGTCCACACGTCGGGCAGCGAGCGCCCGAGCTCGGCGTGCCACAGCAGCGGCGGAAGGTCGTCGAGCGCGACGACCATGCCGACGTGGTTGATGGGGCTGTTCGTGACCGTCTGGATCGCGCGGTCGGCGATCGAGCGTCCGCGAAACAGCCAGATGTCGCCGGTCGCCGCCGCGGCGACGGCTTCGTCGACAGACAGCGAGGTGGCGGGCACCGCCGTAACCTACGCAACGGATGCGACTGCCCTGGAAGTGGCTCGGGCTGGCCGGCGTCGCAGGCGTCGCGGCGACCGGC
>JALZJA010000025.1 GCA_030860005.1 Actinomycetota bacterium | reverse complement strand
GCCGTGGGTGGCTCGGAGCGCGGCGGCTCCGGGATGGGCGGCGGCTCGGTCGCCTTCGGCGCAGAGGGCTCCGGGATGGCCGGCGGGCCGGCGGGCGGCGGCTCCGTCGTCCGCGACGCGGGCGGCGCCGGGATTGCCAGCGGCGGCTCGTTGCTCGGTGGCTCGGGAAGGACGACGCGCGTCGCGTCGTCCTTCTCCCAGGAAGGCTTGTCAGCCGGCGGCGGCGGCTCGGCTGCGGGCTCGAGAGCCGGTCTGGCCTCGACCTCGCCGGCACGGGTCGCCGCTCCAAGCGCCTCGCGCTCCTGCCGCGAGATCTCGCTTGCGTCGGCACCTCGCCGCCGTTTGAGCTCGAGATGCTCCCGGATGGCGTCGTCCAGCAGTCCCATCTCTACAAATAGCCTACCTCGCGCGCACGGTCATGTTCTTGCCGCTGCGCTTTGCTTCGTACAGCGCGAAGTCCGCGGCGGCGACGAGGCCGCGCTCGTCGACCGCGCTGTCCGGCACCGAGGCGACGCCGCAGCTCGTGGTGACATGCAGCGTTCCGGCTCCATCCGAGCGCTGGATTCGCAGCGCGTCGATCCGCTCGCGCAGGCGCTCGGCGAACATCACGGCGCCGTCGACATCGGTCTCGGGCAGCAGGATCGCCATCTCCTCGCCACCGTAGCGTGCCGGGTAGTCGATCTCGCGCGCCGTCTCGCGAAGCACGATCGCCACGTCACGCAGGACGACGTCGCCCTGCTGATGGCCGTAGGAGTCGTTGATGTCCTTGAAGTCGTCGAGGTCGAGCAGCACGAGGCCGAGCGCCTTGCCGAACCGCTTGGAGCGCTCGATCTCCATCGTCAGCGCATCATCGAACCCGCGTCGGTTGGAAAGACCGGTCAGCTCGTCCGTCACCGACTCGCGGGCGACCGTCTCGTGCAGACCGACATTCTCGATCGACACGCTCGCCTGGCCGGCGAGGTAGTCGAAGAGGTCGCGATCCTGCGGCGTGAAGGCCCTGCCCGAACGGCCGATGGAGACGACGCCGACGATGCCCGCCTCGCCGTCGCGTGCCCGCAGCGGATGCGCGATCGCGCTCGCCGGGCCGAGCGTCGCCTCTTGCGGGCTGCCGCTGCGCAGCGCCTCGGCCTCCACGGATTGCACCGCTGCCTCGAGGCCGTTCATGTTTCCGACGCGCGAGAGCTCCTCGAGCACGATCTGGTCCGAGCCGCGCACGCTCACACGGCCGGCATCGGCGCCCACGCCGTCCACCGCCGTGCGCACGACGAGTCGCAGCAGCGCGTCGCGGTCGAGGTTCGAGGCCACGGCCTCGCCGAGGCGGCGCATCGACCCCTCGACGCGGACGCGCTCCTTGCGCAGGTCCTCGAGACGGGCCTCGAGCTGGCGCGACATCTTGTTGAACTCCTCGCCCAGCGCGGCGAACTCGTCGCGCCCCACGGTCGGCACCTGCGCGCTGAAGTCGCCCTTCCCGAGCCGGCGTGCGGCGCCGAGCAGCCCGAGGATCTGCTCCTGCAGCGACTTCGAAACGAGCAAGGCGCAGGCGATCGCGGCGAGGAAGAAGCCGAGCAGGATGGCGCCCACGATGAGAATGTCCTGCCTGATCTTCCCCGCGGTGCCGCCGGTCTGACCCAGCATCGAGACCTGCACCTTCTGCCCGCCGAAGTCGGCAGCGCGAAAGGATCCGGCGATGTAGTCCTTGCCGCCGACGCTGACCTCCTTGCCGTCGTCCGGCATCTTCGTCGTGGCGGCGGCGGGCAGCGTGCTCGCGAGCACCGACTTGCCGCGGCGCACCACCACGTGCAGCTCGGTGATGGCGCGCACCTGCCGCACGTAGCCGGACGCGTCGATGACGGAGACCCGGAGGGTGCCGAGCGGGCGGCGCGCTCGGTCGACGATCGCGCGTGGGGCAGCGGCGATCGCCTTCTTATCGCCGGCGTCGATGCGCACCCTCCCACCTTTGACGAAGACGATGCGCTCGATCCCGCGGGGGGAGTCGACGAGCTGGCGCGCGCGCTTGCGCGCCCGCTTGAGTTGGTTGCGCTGGAGCGAGCCCACGAAGACGCGGTCGTCCGCGACGACGTCCTCGAGCACCACCTGCGCGCGTTCGCGTTCCTCCTTGAGGAACCTCGCCGCGACGTTCTGCTCGGCGGCGATGGCGGCCCTGGCCTGCCCGGTTGCGCTCTCCGAGATCAGCCTGGTCATCAGCAGCGCGATCGCCACCATCGGCACGATCACGATGATGATGAAGAACAGCGTCAGTCGACCGCGGAAGCTCACTGGTCTGAGCGTATCGGCGCATCCGGGCCACTACGCCACCACGACTGGCCACGTGCCGGGGTTACACTGTCCCTCCTCGGGGCTATAGCTCAGTTGGGAGAGCGCCTGGATCGCACCCAGGAGGCCGGGGGTTCGAGTCCCCCTAGCTCCATCGGTCGGCCCGGAATGCCGCGGTGGCCGACCCGGTTCGGTCCTTTGCGGCCGGGCCTGTGAGGGGCACCGGAGTGGCGACGGGTACGAAACGGGCAGCGGAGTGCCAGGAATGCGCCAATGGCGTGTCTCCGGCGCGGGGCGTGGACGTGCGCGTGAGTGCCGGCGTCCGAGAGAAGCCGAGCGCCGTGGATCCGTTGGCGCGAGGTTCGGCGGGCGGATCGTCGCTCACGGTACCCGCTCCCACCATCGCTGCGACGGACGAGCCGCCGCTGCCGCGGACGAGCCGGGCAAGGTCCCGATTCGTGCGATGCGGCCACAGAGGGCCGCCGTAGACGAAGCCCGAGTACGCCTGCACGAGAGTAGCGCCGGCGAGGATTCGCTCCCATGCGTCCTCCGCGTTCTCGATGCCCCCGACGGCGACCAGAACCAAGCTGTCCCCAACTCGTGCCCGAAGGCGCCGAAGGACCTCGACGGCCCTCGGCTTCAGGGGCGCTCCCGAGACGCCAGCGGGTGCTGCGCGATCAAGGTGCTTTGAGATCAGGCCGCCGCGGTCGACGGTGGTGTTGACCGCGATCAAGCCGTCGAGTTCGAGAGCTACGGATACGTCGGCGATCTCATCGAGCTCTTCGTCTGAGAGATCGGGTCCGATCTTGACCAGCAGCGGCGCGTCCATTTCTGCGGCACGGAGCTCAGCTCTGACCTCTGCAACCAAGTGCTGGAGATGCTCACTGGCCTGCATACCTCGCAGCCCCGGGGTGTTTGGCGAGCTGACGTTCAGCACCACGTAGTCGGACAACTCGACCAAGCGGCGGATCGAGTAGCGATAGTCCCCCGCGGCCTGCTCGAACGGTGTGCTCTTGGATTTCCCGAGGTTGACACCCACGATCGTCTCGCCGCGATGGCGCGACCTCAGCCGCGTCGCAGCAGCGTCGGCGCCTTTGTTCGGGAACCCCATCCAGTTGATGAGCGCTCGGTCGGCTATGAACCTCTCGATGCGTGGCCGGTCGTTGCCTGCCTGCGCGTGAGCGGTGACGGTACCTACCTCGACGAAGCCGAAGCCGATGGCGCCCAGACCCTCGAACCAGGTGGCGTTCTTGTCCATCCCCGCGGCAACACCAAGCGGACTCGGAAAGGTCATTCCGAGGGCTTGAACGCGAAGAACCGGGTCACGTGGGCCCAGAAGGCGACGAAGGACGGCCCGTATCGCGGGAATCCGACTGGGGACGCCGACTGCGACGGTAGCGAGGGTGTGGGCCGTCTCTGCGTCGATGTGACGCAGGATCAGCCTAAAGAAGAGCCGATAGATCACGAGTTTGCCGTGGAGAGGACGGGAGTTGCGCGAGCCGGCGCGGCGCCACACCTGGACAGGAGCGTACTGCGCAGGCAGCAGCGGTCGCCTCTCGCCGCACGTGGCGCAATGTAGGCAAACTCCTTGCGGCTGGCTCGTCGCGACATTGCTTGAATCAACGTTCCGCTCGGACGACCTTCCTGACCCGCTCTTTCGAACGTGACGATCGCGCAAGGGCGAGGTCGCCGCCCGCTGCGAGCCGGCCGCGGCAGACCGCGACCGCCTCGGGGTTCGAGTCGATCAGGACGAAGCGCCGGCCGAGCTTCTGGCACACCGCGCCCAGCGTTCCGGAGCCCGCGAACGGATCCAGGCACCAGCCTCCGGGGCGCGACGATGCGGCGACCATGCGCCGGACGATGCCCTCCGGCTTCTGGGTCGGATAGCCGGTCTTCTCGCGCGAGTTCGTCGGCACGATCGTGTGCCACCAGCAGTCGCTCGGGCGCTTGCCGCGCGCGCTCTTCTCGGGGCCGACGAGGCCCGGAGCCATGTAGGGCTCGCGATCGACCTCGGTGTCGTCGAAGTGGTAGCGCGCGCGGTCGCGGACGTAGACGAGGATCGTGTCGTGCTTGGCCGGCCAGCGGCGCTTCGGGCGCCCGCCGTAGTCGTAGATCCAGATGAGCTCGTTGAGGAAGCACTCGGGTCCGAAGAGCTCGTCGAGCGCGAGCTTCGCGCGGTGGGCCTCGCGGTAGTCGAGGTGCAGGTACAGCGTCCCGTGCGGCGCGAGCAGCTCGCGGGTGCGTCGCAGCCGCGGCTCGAGGAACGCGACGTAGTCCTCGAACACGTCGGCGTAGCCGAGCGCGCCGCGGCGGCGCTCGATGCCCGTGTTGAACGGCGGGTCGAGGTACGCCATGTCGAAGCCCCCCGCCGGCAGCGCCCGCATCACCGCGAGGTTGTCGCCCTCGACGAGCAGATCGTCGTCGAGCGCGAGCGGGGCGACCTGGGCAAGGGTGCGCATGGCCGGGGGAGCCTATTCGGGCGATAGGCGTGTGCCAGCCTGTGCGGGAATGTCGTCGTTCGCCGTCCGCGTGCTCGCGGTGCTCCTCGTCGCCGTGCTCGCTGGCCTCGGCGCCACGCTCGTGCTCGACTCGGGTCCCGGCGGGCCTCCGAAGCTCGTGCCCGGCTCCGGCGAGGCGCCCGGACGCGACGACGAGGCCGTCGACCCGCTCGCCTACACGCCGGCGCGCGAGGCGCAGCTCGCCGCCGCCGCAGCGCGCGGCCACGCGCACGTGATCTTTGCCAAGAGCCCCGGCGGGACGCAGGCGAGCGCGGCGCGCACCGCGCGCTACCGCCCGGTCATCGAAACGGTGGCCAAGGCGGACGGCCTGGACCCCGACACGCTCGAGGCGATCGTCCTGCTCGAGAGCGCCGGCCGGCCCGACGCGATCGCCGACCCGCAGCTCGAGGGCGCGGTCGGCCTGACCCAGATCCTCGCCGAGACGGGACGCAACCTGCTGGGCATGCAGGTCGATCCGGCCGCAGCGCGGCGTGTGTCGCGCTCGATCGCGCGCGCGGCGAGGCGGGGCAAGCGCGCGCTCGTCCAGCGCCTGCGCGAGCGGCGCCGGCAGATCGACGAGCGCTTTGACCCGGCGAAGTCGATCCGTGCGATGGCGCGCTACCTCGTCTTCGCGCGCGGCAAGCTGCGACGCGACGATCTCGCCGTCGCCAGCTACCACATGGGCGTCGGCAACGTCGAGACGGTGCTCGGCCTGTACGGCGACAGCGACGTCTCCTACGCGCGGCTGTACTTCGACTCGACGCCGCTGCGAAACCCGCGCACCTACGCGAAGCTCGCGTCGCTCGGCGACGACTCCTCGACATACCTGTGGCGGGTCATGGCGGCCAGGGAGGTCATGCGCGTCCACCGCACCGACCCGGACCAGCTCGATCGGCTCTCGGCGCTGCACAGCGCGAAGAACTCGGCCGAGGAGGTGCTGCACCCGCGCAACGAGACGCAGCGCTTCGACACGCCCGGCGAGCTTCGCAGGGCCTACCGCGACGGGCGTATCCGCGAGCTGCCGCGAGCCCTGCTCGCCCGCCATGGGCTGCAGGTCGACCGAGACATGGGCGAGCTCGCGCCGCGGCTGAACCGCTCGCGCAAGACGTATCGCGGCCTGCGACCCGAGGCGCTGGCCCTGCTCGTCTACCTCGGCGCCGGGGTCGAGGCGATCTCAGGCCGAGAGCCGCTCGCGGTGACGAGCACGGTCCGCGACCGGCGCTACCAGCGGCTGCTCGTCGCCGGGAACATCGAGGCGACGCGCAACTACTCGCTGCACACGACCGGCTGGGCGTTCGACATCCGGCGCTCCTACCGCTCGCGCGCGCAGGGCCAGGCGTTCGAGTTCATGCTCGGGCGGCTGCAGTCGCTCGACCTCATCGCGTGGGTCCGCGAGCCGGCGGCGATCCACGTGACGGTGTCGTCGCGGGCGGAGGAGCTGCTCGACCTGCTGGGGTAACTGCGTGCGTCGGCGTCAGCCCAGCAGCTCGCGCACGTGCGCCGCGACGTTCGCCGGCGTCATGCCGAGCTGCTCGAGCACGATCTCGCCCGGCGCGGATGCGCCGAAGCGGTCGATCGAGACGCTGACGTCGGCGTAGCGCTCCCAGCCCATGCGGACTCCGGCCTCGACGGAGACCGTCGGCATGTCGATCGGGAGCACGGACTGCTGGTAGTCGTCGTCCTGCTGCTCGAAGAGCTCCCACGACGGCATCGAGACGACGCGCACCGCCATGTCGAGCTCGTCGCGCGCCGCGAGCGCGACCTCCACCTCGCTGCCGGTCGCGACGATCGTCGCCTGGGCATCCTCGGCATCGGCCAGCACGTAGGCTCCGCGGCCGACGCCGGAGACGTCGCCGTACTCGCCGCTCGAGCGCTCCAGCACGAGCAGGTTCTGACGCGACAGCGCCATCGCGGCCGGTCCCTCGAGATCTTCGAGGATCACCCGCCAGGCCTCGGCGGTCTCCGTCGCGTCGCCGGGCCGCAGGACGACGAGCCCCGGGATGGCGCGCAGCGCCGCGACATGCTCGACCGGCTGGTGCGTCGGTCCGTCCTCGCCGAGCCCGACCGAGTCGTGCGTGAACACCCAGGCGACCTTCAGCCCCATGAGCGCCGAGAGGCGGATCGAGCCGCGCATGTAGTCGGCGAACTGCAGGAAGGTTGAGCCGTACGGGCGCACGATCCCGCCGTGCACCGCGAGGCCGTTGACGGCGCCGCCCATGGCGTGCTCGCGCACGCCGAAGAAGATGTTGCGCCCCGGCTTCTCGGCGGTGAACTGCTCCGACTCGGGGAACTCGGTCTTCGTCGACTCGCTGAGGTCCGCGGCGCCGCCGAGCATCGTCGGCGTCAGCGCCTCGAAGGCGGCCATCGCCTCCGCGCCGGCGGTGCGCGTCGCGACCTTCTCCTTCTCCCAGTCCGATGGCAAGGCATCGGCGAGGCCGGGCAGCGGGCGGCCCTCCCACGCGAGGTCCCATTCCTGCGCGCGCTCGGGGTCGGCCTCGCGCCAGGCCTCGAAGCGCTCTTGCCATTCGGCGTGGCGGGCCGCGCCGTCGTCCTTCATCGAGAACGCCTCGTAGACCTCGTCGGGCACGTGGAAGTGCTGCTCGGGATCCCAGCCCATCGCCTTCTTCGTCAGCGCGACCTCGTCCTCGCCGAGCGCCGCACCGTGCACCGCGCTCGTGCCGGCCTTGTTCGGCGAGGGGTAGCCGATGATCGACTTCACGCGAATGAGCGACGGCTGCGTGTCGTGGCGCTCGGCCGCGCGGATCGCCGTCTCGATCGCGACGAGGTCGTTGGCGTCATGGACGTCGCGGACGTGCCACCCGTAAGCCTCGAAGCGGCGGTCGACGTACTCGCGGTCGAAGCTCAGCGAGGTCGGTCCGTCGAGCGAGATGTCGTTGTCGTCGTAGAGGTAGATCAGGCGCCCGAGGGCGAGCTGGCCGGCGAGCGAGGCGGCCTCGGAGGCGATGCCCTCCATGAGGTCGCCGTCGGAGACGATCGCGTAGACGCGGTGGTCCTGAACCTCGGAGCCGTAGTGCTCGCGCAGGTAGCGCTCGGCGATCGCGAGGCCGACGCCGTTGGCGAAGCCCTGGCCCAGCGGGCCGGTCGTGACCTCGACGCCGGGCGTGACGTTCGTGCGGTCGCGCTCGGGATGACCGGGGGTGATGGACTCGTACTGGCGAAACTTCTTGAGCTCCTCCATCGGCAGGTCGTAGCCCGTGAGGTGGAGCACCGCGTAGAGGAGCATCGAGCCGTGGCCGGCGCTCAGAACGAAGCGGTCGCGATCGGGCCACTCGGGATCCGCGGGATCGTGGTCCATGATCCGCCGGTACAGGAGATATGCGGCGGGCGCCATCGCCATCGGCAGTCCGGGGTGGCCGGAGGTCGCCTTCTGGACGGCGTCCATCGCCAGCGTGCGGATCGTGTCGATGCACAGCTGCTCGGTCTTTTCGTCGATTGCGGTCTGCGTGCTCATTGCCCTTAGTATCGCCGGTTGATGCCTGTGCGCGTCTTCCCGTCGCTAACGCGTGGAGTTCGTCTTGCCGGGAACCCCTGGCGGAGAAAAATTGGTCGGTAGTTTGCCGTACCCGCGCGCGCCTGTGACTAACGCGATCCGCACCCCCGAGGAGCTCCTCACCGGCCTATGACCGGAGAGCGAAACCCTGGTCAATCAATCTCCGCGCCCGCGGCGCTCATCTCGTCGAGCGCGCGGTCCGAGTCGCCCGCGTTGACGTCGACCCCGCGCACGGCATCCAGGTCTACTGCCACGCTGAACCCGTCCTGGAGCGCGTCGAGCGTGGTGTGCTTGACACACACGTCCGTCGCAAGCCCGGTCACGAGCAGCTCGTTGACGCCGCGCTCGCGCAGCAGCTCGCCGAGGCCGGTCGCGTCGAAGGCCGAGTAGCCCTCCGTGGCCGGGTCGGTGCCCTTGTCGAGCACGAGGTCGACGTGCTCGCGCTCCAGCGCGGGATGCAGCTCGGCGCCCGGGGAGCCCGCGACGCAATGCACCGGCCACGGCCCCGCCGAGTCCGATGTGATGAACGAGCCGTGGTCGGGCGGGTGCCAGTCACGGGTCGCCACGACGAACGCGAAGTCGCCCGACGCGGCGAGCTCGTTGATGCGCTCGGCGATCGCCTCGCCCCCGGGCACCGACAGCGCGCCGTCGGGCGCGGCGAAATCGTTCTGGTAGTCGACGATGATCAGCGCGCGGCTCACCGCTTCGGTCCCGGCTCGAGCGAGCGGTCGGACAGTGTCGCGCGCAGCTCGTACGCGGCGCGGACCATCGGATCGGTGTCGAGCAGCGAGCGGTCGATTCGCAGGACGCGGCAGACGGCCTCGCGCGCCGTCTGCGGCATCGCGGCGCCGAGCTTGATGAGCGGGCCGACGTAGCGCGGGACGTAGACCTCGAAGCGAGGGGCGCGCAGCGCGGCGACCGTCGCCGCCGCGACGTCAGCGGGCTCGACGTGCTTGATGAAGCGCCCGGGCGCGAGCCCGGATCCGAGCTCGGTGCGCACGATGACCGGCATGAGGCACGTGATCTCGACGTTCGTCCCGCGCAGCTCGCTGCGGGCCGCCTCGCTGACGCCGACGACGAAGTGCTTCGTGCCCGAGTACGTCGCGCCGCCGGCGAAGCCGAGCCTGCCGGCGATCGACGCGGTGTTCACGATCTGGCCGCGGTTGCGCTCGAGCATGCGCGGCAGCGCCTCCTTCATGCCGTGCAGGACGCCGTGGACATTGATGTCGACCTGGCGCCGCGCGGTCGCGTCGACCTCGTCGTCCAGGGAGCCGAGCTGCATGATCCCGGCGTTGTTGAGGAGCACGGCGAGCGGACCGAGCTGCGCCTCGGTCTCATCGAGGAAGTTGGCGAACGACGCCCGCTCGGTGACGTTGAGCTCGATCGCGATGGTGCCGGCGCCGAGCTCGGCCGCGGTGCGCCGCGCGGTCTCGATGTCGAGGTCGCCGATCGCGACCTTCATTCCTGCCTGCAAGCAGGCTTGCGCGGTGGCGCGGCCGATGCCGCGCGCGGCGCCCGTGATGGCGACGACCCGTCCAGTGAGCGGTACCGATGAGCGTGTCATGGGCACCGAGGCTAGCGAGGCCCGCGACCGGGATGCTCGAAGGTTGGCCGGTGACGCGGCGCGCTCCGGCGAGCGACTACGCTTCTGCGCCGGATGTCAAGCCGCCAAGAGGAGAAGGAGCGCCGCAAGGCCGAACGGCTCGAGCGCGAGCGCGCCGAAGCCGCGACCGCCAAGCGCAAGCGCCTGGTCCAGATCGTCGGCGGCGTGGTCGTGGCGGCGGCGATCGCCGTCGGGGTCGTCATCGCCACCACGGGCGGAAAGGACACGGAGAAGGCCGACAAGCGGCCCGCCAACCTCCCGGCGATCCCCGCGCGCCAGATCACCGATCTCGAGGACGCGGCGAAGACCGCCGGCTGCGCGCTCACACACCCGCCGATCGAGGGCGACTCCCACGTCACGGATAAGGTCGAGTACAAGACCAACCCGCCGACATCCGGCGACCACGTGCCGCCCGATCAGGTCGCGCGCGACGGCAACTACGCGGGCGTGGAGACGCCGGCGAAGGAGCGCTACGTCCACTCGCTCGAGCACGGCCGAGTCATCATCCATTACAAGCCCGGCCTCGACGAGCGGCGGATCAAGCAGCTCGAGACGCTCTTCTACGAGGACTCGAAGACCGCGTTCGGCCTGGATTCCAAGGACGGGGGCTACACCCTGCTGATGAAGAACAACACCGCGATGGCCCACGAGGTGGCGGTGACCGCGTGGGGGCACCTGCTCGCCTGCAAGACGTTCAACGACGAGGCCTTCGACGCGATCCGCGCGTTTCGCCAGCGCTACGTCCTCCAGGCGCCGGAGAAGGTCACCGACCCCGAGTAACCACCGACCGCGCCGCGTGCGCTCGCGCAAGCGGTCCTGCGCGACCGCAGCGAGTCGTCTGCCAGGGTGTTCGGTGTTGTGATGCGTCGTCGCCTCGCCGTCCTGCTCGCGGCGACGGGCTCGCTCCTCTGGATCGCGAGTCCCGCCGGAGCCGCCCAGCCGTTCGTCCCGCGGGCCGTGGACTTCGAGCAGCCGCTCGGGCTCGAGCTCTCGCGCAGCGGCGGCGAGCTTCGCAGCGGCGTCATCCGGGCGCCGAAGCGCTTTGACCTGGTCGGGTTGAAATGGTCGGGGCCTGAGCACCCGCACGTGCAGATCCGCGTGCGCGACGCCGCCGGCGAGTGGAGCCCGTGGACGGCGATGGGCGACCAGCATGCCGGCGGACAGGGCACCGAGCCGGTCTGGGCAGGCGGCGCGGATGCGCTCCAGCTGCGCATGGACCGGGCTCCGCGCGGCCTGCGGGCGCATTTCGTCAACGCCACCGGCACGGCGACCGCGGCTGACCGCGCGCGCACGGCGCTGCACGGCGCGCGCGCATCCGCGCTCGGGGACGTGCGCGCAGAAAGCACCCGATCACGCGCAGCCGCCCCCGCGATCGTTCCCCGCGCGGCCTGGGGCGCCGACCAGTGCCCGCCGCGCACGACGCCCGGCTACGGCGAGATCCAGGCGGGGTTCGTGCACCACACGGTGTCGGCGAACGCCTATGGGCCCGAGGACGGCCCCGCGATGGTGCTCGCGATCTGCCGCTATCACCGCAACTCGAACGGTTGGAACGACATCGGCTACAACTTTCTCGTCGATCGCTACGGGCGCGTGTACGAGGGCCGGTCCGGCGGCGTCGACCGGCCCGTGATCGGTGCGCAGACGCAGGGCTACAACAGCGTCTCTACGGGCGTCGCGAACATCGGCACGTTCACGAGCGTCGCGCAGACCCCGCAGGCCATACGCGCGACCGCGCAGTTGCTCGCGTGGAAGCTCTCGCTGCACGGCGTGCCGGTCAGCGGCAGGGTGACCGTGACGTCCGGCGGCGGCGCGTCGAACCGCTTCCCGGCGGGCATGCCCGTCGGCTTCGAGCGGATCGCCGGCCACCGCGACGCCAACGCGACCGAATGCCCGGGCGGGGCGCTGTACGGCCAGCTCGGCGAGATTCGCGCGCAGGCCGCCGCGCTCGCACCGCAGCTCGGCGGTTCGGTGAGCGGGGGGCTGACCCTGCGGGCGGTCGACCGCACGCTGGCCTTCCCGCAGGCGGCGCTGCTGCAGGGCCGCCTCACGGGCCCCGATGGCGCCCCGCTGGGCGCAGCGAAGGTCTCGCTGCAGATCGCGGGCGGGTCGGGCTTCTACACCGCGCGCAGCGCGAGGACGGGCGCCGACGGCGCCTGGTCGGCGACGCTCGCGACCGCCTATTCGCGCACGTTGCGCGCCGTCTCGCTGCGCTCCGACGGACGCCTCGTCACGTCCCGGCAGCTTCGCGTCGGGGTGGCGCCGCGCATCCGGGTGCGCGCCACCAGGCGCGTCGGCGCCCGCCGGAGGTTCACCGTCAGCGGCAGCATCGGCCCGCGCCGGGAACGGGTCACGCTCGAAGTGCAACGCAAGGGAGCCGCGGGAAAGATGCGCACGATCGCGCGCCTGCGCGTCAAGGTCCGCTCGGGGCGCTTCGCCGCACGGCTGCGTTTGCGACGCGCTGGACTGCACCGGCTGCGCGCCGTGTTCCGGGCCGACGCGCGCAACAGCTTCGCAAGCTCGCCGCGCAGGTACGTGCGCGTCGTGCGACGCGGCCGTTCGCGCTGAGCGACCCGCGGCGCGGCAGCCGGGCTACGCTTCGCCGCCATGCGGCACCGGCCCTCTACCGACCACGAGGACCACGACAGCCGCTCGCGGATCGTTCGTGCCTGCGGTGACATCGCCGACTCGACGGTGTTCAACGTCGCGATCTTCGGGGTCATCATCGCCAACGCGGTCGTGCTCGGGATGGAGACCTACCCGGACCTCGCCCGCGATGCGGGTGGCCCGCTGAGCACCCTCAACGACGTCTTCCTCGGCATCTTCGTCGTCGAGCTCGCGATCCGGCTCGCGGCGTTCGGCTCGCGGCCGGGGGGCTTCTTTCGCAGCGGCTGGAACGTCTTTGACTTCGTCGTCGTCGTCGCCGCGTTCCTGCCCGGGCTGCGCGAGAACTCGACGCTCCTGCGGATCGCGCGGCTCGCGCGCGTGCTGCGCATCGTGCGGCTGCTGCCCGACCTGCGGGTGCTCGTCACCGCGATCTGGCGCAGCCTGCCCGGCGTGGCGAGCCTCACCGTGCTCGCCGTCGTGACGCTGTTCATCTACGGGATGATCGGCTGGTCGATCTTCGACGACCACGCTCCCGAGGAATACGGGACGATCGGCAACGCGATGCTCACGCTGTTCGTGATGCTGTCGCTCGAGAACCTGCCGCAGAACATCGAGCTCGGCCGCGAGCTGTCGGACTGGACGATCCTCTACTTCGTCTCCTACGCGCTCGTCGCGGCGTTCCTGCTGTTCAACATCCTCATCGGGATCGTCATCAACTCGCTCGAGGAGGCCCGGGTGATCGAGCGGGCGCGCGACCGTGTCGAGCGCATCGACGGCACCGACGCACCGGATGTCACGCTCGAGGAGCGGCTGGCGAACCTGCGCGGGGCGATCGACGAGCTCGAAGCCGACCTGAGGGATCGCTGAGCGCTCAGCGGTCGCGCCAGCCGCCCGTCGTTCCCTTGTAGAGGCCCTCGCCGCCGAGCACGAGCCGCGCGCTGCGCAGCAGGATCTGTGCGTCCAGCCGCCACGAGCGGTGCTCGATGTACCAGAGGTCGAGCTCGATTCGCTCGGACCATGGCAGCGATGTGCGGCCGTTGACCTGCGCCCAGCCGGTGATGCCGGGCCTGACCGCGAGGCGCCCGCGCTCGCGCTCGCTGTACTGCGCGACCTGCACCGGCACCGTCGGCCGCGGGCCGACGATCGCCATCTCGCCGCGCAGGACGTTGACGAGGTTCGGCAGCTCATCCAGCGACGTGCGCCGCAGCAGCCCGCCGACGCGCGTGATCCGCGCGTCGCCGGCATCGACCGCGAGGCCCGCGCCGATCGACTCGGCGCCCTCGACCATCGTGCGCAGCTTGATGACGTCGAACTCGCGGCCGTCGCGGCCGACGCGGCGCTGGCGGTAGATCGGGCTGCCCTTCGACTCCAGCCGGATGGCGAGGATCGCGATGACCAGCAGCGGCGACGTCACGGCGAGCGCGGTCGCGGCCACGGCGATGTCGAAGGCGCGGCGCATCAGCGCGTGCCCTCGGCCGGCTCCCAGCCCGCGGGGGTGCCGTGGCGCAGCCAATCCCACAGCCCGGCGGCGACCGAGGCAATGGTCAGCACGTAGTAGCGCGCGACGAGCAGCGGCCGGGCCGGGAAGACGGGCGCCAGCAGCGCCGCGAGCAGCAGCCCGACCTGGAGCGCGAAGGCGGCGACGTACAGCGGGCCAATGCCCAGCAGCACCGAGCTCGTGACCAGCGCGGCGACGTGCAGGAACGGCGAGGCATAGCGCAGCACGCGGTGCGAGGCGATCATGAGGGCATACAGCGGCGGGTAGCCGCGCGGCGACAGCAGGCCGCCGCGCAGGACGATCGGCCAGGCGTGGCTCATCATCCGCCGCTTGCGAGCGAACTCGCCTTCGATCGAGGGGACCATCCTCTCCGTCGCGCGGGCGCCGGCCACGTAGACGGCGCGCCAGCCGCGCTTGACCATGTTGAACGGGAACGACAGGTCGTGGCCCATGATCGGGTCGACCTCGATGTACGCCTCCCGGCGGGTGGCGTAGATCGCGCCGTTGCCGGCGGTGATCGAGCCCAGGCGCGACTCCAGGCCGCGCACCGCCATCTCGTAGCGCCAGTACAGCCCCTCCTGGTTCGTGCCGGGCTGGGCCAGATCGTGAACGAAGCGCACCTGGCCGCACGCGTAGCCCACGCGCGGGTCGGAGAACGCGCCGACAAGCGTTCGCAGCGCATCGGGCTGCCAGCGCGCGTTGGCGTCCGAGAAGGCGACGAGCTCTCCGCGCGCGCGCGAGACGGCCGCGTCCTGGGCGCGAATCTTGCCGCCGCGCGGCAGGTCGAGCACGACATCGGCGCCGGCACGGCGCGCCTCGGCGACCGTCGCGTCGGCGGAGCCGTCGCTTGCGACGATCACCTCGAGGCGCTCGCGCGGGTAGTCGAGCGCGAGCGCATCGGCGACCTTGCCCGCGATGACCTCGCCCTCGTCGTACGCCGCGATGATGAGGCTGACCGGCGGCGCGACCGCCTCGGGCTCGGCGGCTCGTGCTTGCCGGCGGCGCGTCAGTCGCGCGAGCGCCGACAGCAGCAGCGGGTAGCCCAGCTGCGCGTAGACGAGCAGCCCCACGCTCAGCCAGAAGACGATCTCGACGACGATCACGCGGGCATTCTCGCGCCGCCACCCGTCGCCTCCGCCAGCGACTCGTAGAGCTCGAGATGGCTGGCGGCGATCGCGTCCCACGAGTACGGGCCGGCGGCGGCGCGGCGCGCTCCCGCGGCGAGCTGCGCGCGCTCGCCGGGATCGTCGAGCAGGCGCCGCAGCGCGGCAGCGAGCGCAACCGG
>JALZJA010000251.1 GCA_030860005.1 Actinomycetota bacterium | reverse complement strand
GTGACCGCCGTGCCGACGACCCGCGGCTCGGCGGTCACATGTCTTGAACATCGCAGGCCCGCCGACGGCCTAGGTTCGCGCCATGAAGCGCAACCTGTTCGCGATCTGCCTCGCCGCCGCGCTGCTCGCCACCCCCGTCGCGCTTGCCGGCGGACGCCACAGCGAGCCCGGCCCGAAGCCGGTGACGCTTGCCGTCATCGGTGACATCCCCTACGGCGATGCGCAGATCGCGACCTTCCCGGCCGAGATCGGCGAGATCAGCGCCGACCCGGACGTCCGGCGTGTCGTCCATCTGGGCGACATCAAGAACGGCTCGAGCCGCTGCGACACGTCGTACTTCCGGGCACGACTTGCCGACTTCAACCGCGTCGAGGACCCCCTCCTCTACACGCCGGGCGACAACGAATGGACCGACTGCCACCGGGCGAGCAACGGCGGCTATACGCCGACCGAGCGTCTCGAGAAGCTGCGCGAGCTCTTCTTCGCGAAGCCCGGCAAGACGCTCGGCCAGCGCCGGTCCAGGGTCGAGTTCCAGTCGCGCAGGTTCCCCGAGAACGTGCTCTGGACAATGGCCGGAGTGCCGTTCGGGCTCGTCCACGTCGTCGGATCAAACGACAACCAGGCCCCGTGGTTCGGCGATCGCACGGACGCCTCAGGGCAGCTCGTGCCCGAGACGCCCGCCGAGACCGGCCTGCGCGTGCGCGAGTACGTCGCCCGCGAAGCCGCCGCGCTGCGCTGGATCGACCGCATCTTCGATGCGGCCGAGGACGAGGACGCGCCCGCCGTCGTGATCGGGATGCAGGCCGACATGTGGGACGGGGACGCCGAAGACCAGACGGCGTTCGTGCCGATCAAGGCCGTGCTCGCCGATCGCGCCGCCCGCTTTGGCAAGCCGGTGCTGCTGCTTCAAGGCGACTCACACGAGTTCAGGATCAACACGGTCCCCGGCCAGCCGGCCAACCTGACGCGGATCGTGGTGCAGGGCTCGACGAGCGTCCCGCACGAGTGGCTGCGGCTGCACATCGACCCGTCCTCGCCCGGCGCCTTCTCCTGCGAGCGGGTCGTCTTCGCCGGCGGCGGCGTCAGCCCCTGTCCGCCACGGACCCCTCTCTAGCCCCCGACCGCGCTCAGCGTAGAGCACGCCCCGCAGGCCGCGCAGCCAGCCTGCTGATCGGCTCCGACCATGCCCGCCCGGCGCAGCTCGCGCGCCACCCGATCGGTGATACCCGCGACGAGCTCGTGGAGCGCAAGCTCGGAGCGCAGGCCGAGGTCGAGTGTCCGAGCTCGCACCTAGAACGCGCAGGCCGGGAGTATGTGGGTCAGGCTCGGGAGCTCCACGTCGCTGAGCTTCGGCTTGACCGCCACAACCGGACTCCTTCCGGTCGGGGGATCCATGGTGCGACCGGGCGCCCGCCGTCGCTATGGACGCCGTGGCGCACGTTGCGCGCGGCTCGATGGACCGGCTGCCCAGTCCGATTGCGTCAGGTTCTCATTTGACGCGGGACCGCCTGCGCTGCCAGCGTGTCGCCGGATGCCAGCGACGCGGAAGGTCGTCATCGCCGCGATCGGCACAAGCCTGCTGGCCACCGCGGTAGCCACCGCCGTGCCACCGGACCGCTCGGACAACACGAGCGCCGTCAAGCAGCAACTCATCGCGCGCACGGCGGGCGGCGGAGCGCCGAACGCGCCGGCGGGCGAGCCGACGATCTCGTGGGACGGGCGCGTGGCGCGCTACGTCGCGTACACGTCGACGGCCACGAACATCCGCCCCGGCACGAACGGCAGGCGCAACGTCTTCCTCGTCACGCGCGGCGGCGGAGGCGCGGGCGCGCCGTGGACGTACGGCTCGACCACGCTCGCGTCCGCCGGCCTCAACGGCGCTCCCGCCAACGGAGACTCGTTCTCGCCGGCACTGGGCGGCTGGACGCAGGGCGACAGCGCCCACAAGCCGAGGTGCCTCGCGTTCGTCTCGAACGCGTCGAACCTCGTGGCGCGCGACGCCAACAACCGCGCCGACGTCTTCATACGGTCGCTGCCCAGCGGGACCACACGGCGCATCGCGTCCCCCGCCGGCAAGTCGGCCTCGGACGTCGCCGTCTCCGGCGACTGCCGCACCTTCGCCATCGTCGCCGGCGGCTCCCTGTACCTCAAGCGCCCGGGCAGCTTGAAGAGGTTGACCAGCGGCGGAGTGAGGTCCCCGCGCCTGACCTTCAACGGCGCCGGCCTCAGCTACGCCAAGCGCGGCCGCATCTATGTCCGCGCCAGGAGCGGCGGCGCGCGCAGGGTCGCGTCGGGCAGCGACCCCGCAGCCGAGGGCGGCAAGCCGAGCTCGCCGAGACGCGGCAGGCTCCGCTCGGTCGCCTACAAGCGCGGCGGCGTCGTCCACTACAAGCACGTCGGCGGCCGCGACCGCCGCGTCGGCAGTGGCACGGCCGCACGGCCCAGTGCCGGCGGCGGCCAGGTCATGTTCGGCTCCGGGCCGTACGTCTACCTGTACGCCGTGAGCAACAGCTTCGGCAAGAAGGCGCCGCAGGGCTTCTGCCCGTCGGGCCAGGGCAACGTGACGGAGACGTACCCGAGCGGGCGGGGGAACTACATCGTGTTCTCGTGCTCGGCCGGGCGGATCTACCTGTCGTACCTCGGGGGGAAGTAAGGAAGGGCAGAGGCATCGGGCCGGCCGACGGGTCAGCGGAGAAGCTGCTCTGGGGCGATCAGCCAGTCGAGGCCGACCAGCCTGTGCCGGAGGCTCTCATCAGCGGTGACGAGCTGCGTGCGGCGCCGCTCGGCCAGTGCGACGTAGACCAGGTCATAGATCGGGTGGTTGTCGTAGCGGCGGGCGAGATCCCAGGCCCGGTCCAAGTCCTGCGGCTCATCGACCAGACGCACGGGCAGCTCGCGCAACAGGCTGCGCGCGGTATCGGCCGCCCTACCGCTCCAGCGTCCGCGACGAACACCGGTGAGCAGCGCGTTGGAGACCTCTTCCAGCAAGAGCCGTGGTGCCAGCAGCTCGGCGTCGTCCGCCGCCAGCTGCTCCAGCGCTGCCAGCGCCGCGAGTGCGGGATCGGCGTCCGGAGCGACCCAGTCGACGACTACGCTGGCGTCAACGACCGGCACGGGCCTCGGCAGGCCACGAACGCTGCGTTCGATCGTCGATCACGAGCTCGGCCGCACTCGACCCGGAGGCTCGCGCTCCCGCCGCCTCGCGCGCCGCACGTGCACGGTCAACCCACGCGGCGAGGCTCGTCAGAGCCCTCCCTTCGCGCGCCGCGATCGCCTCGACGTCCGCGCGCGCCATGAGCAGGCGGTTGCCCTGCCGTTGCGCGGCCAGCCGTCCCGACCACACCCATCGCCGAACCGTTTCGGGATGACGCCGCACAAGCGCCGCCGCGTCTCGCACGTCGATCATGTCTGTGCCGCGGCTGTTCGTCCGAGCCATGCCGGGATACTACTACAACATCAGAAAGGTACGTAGTAGTCGCGCTGGAGCACAACGTCGTCTCCTTGGCCGCCGCTCTGGGTCGCCGACGGGCTCGCTCACGTTCTCCCAACCTTGTACGTTGCGACGGTGGAGGTCGTCCGGGCGAATGGGCTCGAGATCGCCTACGAGCGCGTCGGCGATGGGCCACCGCTCGTGTTCGTGCACGGCGCCGCCGAGGACGGCCGCGTGTGGCAACCGCAGGTCGCCGCCTTGTCCGACGAGTTCACGGTCATCGCCTGGGACGAGCCGGGCGCGGGCTGCTCCTCGGATCTGCCCACTGATTTCCGCCTGGCGGACTACGCGAACTGCCTCGCCGCGCTGATCGAGGCCCTCGCGCTCGGCCGGGCGCACGTCGCCGGCATCTCCTGGGGCGGTACCGTCGTGCAGGAGCTCTACCGCCATCATCCCGGGCTCGTCGCGACCCTGATCCTCATCGACACCTACGCCGGCTGGAAGGGGTCGCTGCCCGAGGAGGAGGTGCGGGCCCGGGTCGCGGGCGTGCGGCAGATGCTCGCAGCGCCACCGGAGAGTTTCGATCCCACCCTTCCCGGGCTGTTCGCCGCAGACCCACCGGCTGAGTTCGCCCCGCTGCTGGAGGAGATCGCCGCCGCCGTCCGCCCACAGAGCCTCAGCACGCAGCTGTCCGTGATGGCCGCGACAGACCAGCGCGACCTGCTGCCCCGCATCGCGGCGCCGACCCTGCTGATCTGGGGCGAGCTCGACGCGCGTTCGCCGCTCAGCGTCGCTCGCCAGTTCGACCAGGCGATTGCGGATGCGAAGCTCATCGTGATCCCCGGCGCCGGCCACGTCAGCAATCTCGAGCAGCCCGAGCAGTTCAACGACGCCGTGCGCGAGTTCTGCCGCGCCCACTCGCGCTTTGAACCCAAGACGCGCGGCCGGGCGCGCTCGCGTGCGTTCGCTGATCGTAAGGCCGCTCTCGTCCACACACGTGTGGACGAGAAGGCGGGACTCGGGCGGCGACCGCACCGCTCCGGCCGGCGCTCTGGCTGACGGACGGATACGGTTGAGCGGTGCCAACCGTTCGCGTCGTCGACGAGACTCCCGTCGCTCCCGAGCGGGTCCTCGAAGCCGCGCGGGACTTCTCTGAACGGCGCGCCGAGATGTGGCCTGACGTGCACGTCGAGCACCTTCAGGTGCACGAGGCGGGGGAGACGTTCGCCGAGGTCACCGAGGGCAACCCGTGGCCGATCGGATACGTCTGGGAGCGCCTACGCTATGACTGGTCAGAGCCCGGATCCGTGACGGGCGAAGTCACCGACTCGAACATCTTCAAGCCCGGGAGCACATGGGAGATCAGGGCGACGCCGGCAAATGGCGGCAGCCGGGTGGAGGTGATCGGAGTTCGCCACCTCCGGGGTTTCAAGGGCAGGCTCCTCGCCCCCGCATTCCCCCTTGGGCTCGCCAAGCGGACGGTAGCCGACCACTTGCGTCACTTCCTCTCCAAGATCGAGGAGCACGAG
>JALZJA010000245.1 GCA_030860005.1 Actinomycetota bacterium | reverse complement strand
CGCTTCCGCGCGACGCGCTCGTCGTCATCACCGGGCTGTCGGGGTCGGGCAAGTCGTCGCTGGCGTTCGACACGATCTACGCGGAGGGGCAGCGCCGCTACGTCGAGTCGCTGAGCGCGTACGCGCGCCAGTTCCTCGGGCAGATGGACAAGCCCGACGTGGATTCGATCGAGGGCCTGTCGCCGGCGATCTCGATCGACCAGAAGACGACCTCGCGCAACCCGCGCTCGACGGTCGGCACGGTCACGGAGATCTACGACTACCTGCGGCTGTTGTGGGCGCGCGTCGGGCGCCCGCACTGCCACGTCTGCGGCGCACCGATCGAGGGCCAGAGCGTCGAGCAGATCGTCGACCAGGTCATGGAGCTCGAGGAGGGCGCGCGCTTCATGGTCATGGCGCCGATCGTCCGCGGGCGCAAGGGCGAGTACGGCAAGCTCTTCGATGAGCTGCGCACCGACGGCTACACGCGCGTGAAGGTCGACGGCGAGCTGCGGCTGCTGGAGGAGCCGATCGAGCTCGACAAGAAGTTCAAGCACGACATCTCCGTCGTCGTCGATCGGCTCGTGATGCGCCACGAGGTGCGCAAGCGGCTGGTGGACTCCGTCGAGACGGCCGTCGCACTGGCCGACGGCATCATCGAGATCGAGATCCTGCCCCGTGCACAGGAAGGGCGGAGCATTCTCACCTTCTCGGAACGGTTCGCGTGCCTGAAGTGCGGCACCTCGATGCCGGAGCTCGAGCCGCGGATCTTCTCCTTCAACTCGCCCCACGGCGCCTGCGAGCGCTGCACCGGCCTGGGAGCGCAGCGCGAGATCGACCCTGAGCTCATCGTGCCCGACCCCGCGCTGTCGATCGCCGAGGGCGCGCTCGCGCCGTGGGCCAACAGCGCGTCGAACTACTACGAGCAGATCACGGAGGCGATCGCCGAGCGCTACCGCGTCGACCTCGAGGCGCCGTGGAGCCAGCTCTCCGAGGACGCTCGCGACCTGTTCCTCCACGGCACGAACGGTGAGCCCGTCCAGGTCACGTACCGCAACCGCTACGGGCGCCGGCGCTCCTACCAGACGAGGTTCGAGGGGATCATCCCCAACCTCGAGCGGCGCTACCGCGAGACGGACTCGGAGTGGTCGCGCGAGAAGATCGAGGAGTACATGAGCGTGCGGCCGTGCCCGGCCTGCAACGGCTCGCGGCTGCGGCCCGAGTCGCGCTCGGTGCTCGTCGGCGGGATGGCGATCCACGAGTTCACGGCGATGTCGGTGCGCCGCGCGCTGCGCTGGCTGGCGGACGTCGAGCTGACGGAGACCGAGCGTCACATCGCGCGCCTGATCCTGCGCGAGATCTCCGAGCGCCTGCGCTTTCTCGAGGACGTCGGCATCGGCTACCTGTCGATGGAGCGCGCCGCCGCGACGCTGTCGGGCGGCGAGGCCCAGCGGATCCGCCTCGCGACCCAGATCGGCTCGTCGCTCGTGGGCGTGCTCTACATCCTCGACGAACCGTCGATCGGGCTGCACCAGCGCGACAACTCCAAGCTCATCGGGACGCTCGAGCGCCTGCGCGACCTGGGCAACACCGTCATCGTCGTCGAGCACGACGAGCAGACGATGCGCGCCGCCGATCACCTCGTCGATCTCGGGCCGGGCGCCGGGGAGCACGGCGGATGGATCGTGGCGCAGGGCACGGCGGCGGAGATCGAGCAGGTCGCGGAGTCGCTCACCGGCCAGTTCCTCGCGCGCACGCGCACGATCGAGATCCCGTCGAAGCGGCGCAGGCCGTCGGGCTACGTCGAGATCCGCGGCGCAGCCGAGAACAACCTCAAGAAGATCGACATGAAGGTTCCCCTCGGCGTCATGACCGCGGTGACCGGCGTGTCCGGCTCGGGCAAGTCCACGCTTGTCAACGATGTGCTCTACAAGGCCGTCGGCAACCGCCTGCACCGCGCGCGCACGCGGCCGGGCAAGCACACGGCGATCCTCGGCCTCGACCAGCTCGACAAGATCATCCAGGTCGACCAGTCGCCGATCGGGCGCAC
>JALZJA010000231.1 GCA_030860005.1 Actinomycetota bacterium | reverse complement strand
GCCACGGCGACATCGGCGTAGCTCATCCAGCGCCCCGCGGGGATCGCGTCGAGCACGGCGCGCAGGCGGTCGGGGTCCATCTCGCTCCTCCTCGGATTGGTCGGTCGGAGCGCGACCGTAGACCCGGATTGTCGGCGTCCCGGCGGGATGACACACAGTTGGTGCAGACTCGTGCGCGGGCCGTGGCAAAGCGTGGCCGTCGCGTGACGATTGAGAAGATGGTTCTCGTGGGTCGGCAAGTCCGACGTCAACCGCATGCTCGACGCGCTGGCCTAGGCCCAGAAGCATCATAATACACCGCGCACGAGAAGTAGCGTCCTGCTTTGGTGCCCCATATGGACACTCAGCCAGGACGCTTAGAGCAACAGGAGGAGCGCTCGCAAGGTTCGATCGCGGAGCGCTCCTCCGCGCGCAGACGAGCGGCCTCGGACCCTCGCGGCGCGCTATCGCGGTTGGCGCAGACCGGCGCTGGCGGGGATCATCGGCGCGCGCCGCGAGTGGACGGTGTCGATGATCTCGGCGTTGTCGATGCCTTGCAGGTAGACCGACGTGATCCCGAGGTTCGCGTGTCCGAGCTGACGCTGGATGACGTTCAATGGCACGCCCTCGCGGGCCATCTCGACAGCGTGTGCGTGCCGCAGCTGATGCGGCGCGAAGCGCCGCCGCACGCCCGCCTTCGCGGCGGCGCGCCATAGCTGCTGGCGCGCACTTGTCGTCGTCAGCGGCCGGCCGCGCGTGCGACCGTCGATGACGCAGAACAGCAGACCGACGGGGATCTGCACTCGGTACGCCAGCCACGGCCGCAGTAGATCCCACCCCCACTGGTCCATGCCAACCTCGCGACGCTTGTTGCCCTTGCCGTGACGCACCAGGATCGCGCCGCGATCAGCGTGGCGCATGACGAGCACGATCTCTTCGACCGTCGGCGGATCGGCGGGATAGCGCATGCCCTTGTTGCGCGGCGGCTGCCCGCGGCGATGACCGGGCCTCGTGGCCGCCGACCGGCGGTGACCCGCAGCATCCAACAACACGACCGGCTCCATGATCCCTCCCAGCGTCGATGACGCCTGACCGTCGCACGCGCGCCCAGCCAGCGCGACCCCGGGTTGCCACCAAGGGCGTCACGCTGCCGGCTCATCGGCTCGATCTACGTCGCGGGGCGCGCTCGAGATCGTCGAATAGGGGCAGTGTGGCTCCCCTACCGGGGGCAGGCCAGCCCCAACCTCACTTGGCGGCGACATTGGGCTTGCCCAACAGTTGAGCGACGACGACGCTCGTGGCCGCGGTCCACGCCAGCCACACGCCGAACGCGACGAAGCCGACGCCTGCCCACGCCTCGCGCTCGGTGGTGGCCCCGACGCCGGCCAGCAGCCAGAGCACGGCGGAGACGAAGCTCAACACTCCCAGCCATCGCGGCAGCGACTCGGTGCGGAGGACCAGGCCGCCGACCGCGCCGGTGAGCGCGGCGGCGGCGAATCCCGACAGCGCGAGGAGCATGAACGCGATCACGTAGAGCGAGGAGACGACGCCGGCGTCGAGACCGTCGTCGGCCCGCACGGCCAGCCCCGTGAGGATTGCGATGTGTACGCCCACGAGTGAAACGAGAATGGCGGTCGCGCCGACGGCGACAACCGACAGCCGCCCGGGGCCACCCTCGGAGTCGCGCAAGACGCGCCAGAGGCTGCCGAGGAACCACAGGTACGCGATCATTGCCAAGCCTTGCAGGTATGCGCCGAGCTTGAACTCGGCTTCCTTGTCGGCGAGGTATTGCACCACCTCGTCGGGAGGGTCCTGCAAGGTGGGCGGGCTGCCCTGAAGGATGGCGTGGACCATGATGAGAACCACGAAGACGACGCCGCTGAGGGCGGCGATGCGCTCCCTGACCAAGTCGGGCTGGTCGATCATGGCCGGCTCCTAGAGCCACGTCGCCCAACCTTCGGCGAAACGGTGATGCTGATGGCGCGGTCGGTCACGGTCGCTGCTCCTCGTCCGGGGAGCGGTTAGGCTTGCCCTCGAGTTTTGTCGGAAGGGCGCCGAGCTGCTGGAGCAGGCCGAGCAGGTCGACCGACGACCAGTGTTCGACGAACTTCCCATCTGGTCCGACGCGATTGATCTCGATGAACGGAACGCAGACGCCGGTGCCGGTTGGCGGGATGCCGAAGAGCTCT
>JALZJA010000185.1 GCA_030860005.1 Actinomycetota bacterium | reverse complement strand
GTGGGCGGCGCTGCTCGCTCGCCCGGCGCAGGGCCTCATTGACGGTGTCCTTGATGGTCGCGGTGCCGAGCTCGGCGCGCGCAGCACCAAGCGCCTCTTCGTCAAGATCGACCAGGTGCTTTGACATAGCCGGAGTATATACAGCACGGCTCGCGTATAGCCACGTGGATCTGTTGTAGAACGACGGTCGAATGACAGCGGCGCGCCGCGGGCGGGACGCGCTGTAAGTGCTCTTGGACCCCAGGACGTCGGCCGCCGGTAGCGTGGCCTCGGCGTCACGCTCGGCGGATCTGCACGCACCGGACATCCGGCTCCTCGGGGCATGTCGACGCGGATGCGCTACAGCGGGCATTTGGGAGTCGACCGAGGGCGAGCACACGCCGAGTCCCATGCTGCGGATGATGCTCGACGTCCCGCAGCGCATGAAACAATCAGTTGCTCCATCACAACCCGTCGGGCTTGGCCACATACGTGTCCAAGCCCGAAGACACGCTGGTCTGCGACGACGGACCTCCGACGAATGGGTCGACGCCGCCAGCGTGTTCGCGTACACGAGCTACCTGCTGCTCACACAGCTCATGATCACACGTTACCGCCCAGAGCTCGAACAGGCGTTCGATCAGGAGCTCAAGCCGATTGCGAGCGCCACATGGGGTCAGCTGGACGAGAGGACCTTCGGTGTGCGCGTGATCCGGCGAACCGCAACGCATTGTGCCCGTGCGGAAGCGAGCTGAAGTGCAAACGCTGCCACGGACGTAGCGCCTGAACGGGGTCCCAGTGGGGTGCTTAGCGCGCTCTCGTTGCCCGCGTCGGCTCAACTCTCGTGGCGCGCTTATCCGCTCTCATCGACGTGCTTTCCGACGGACGTTGTAGAACGACGGTCGAATGACAGTGCGCGGCGCCACGGGCGGGCGCCTGTCACTCCCGCTTGGAGCGCAAGACGTTGGTTGCCGGACGGCGTCGTCTCAGCTCAGCGCCAGGCTCGGCGGATCTGCACCCACTTGACATCCGGGCCGTCGGGGGTTGTCGACGCGCGGATGCGCCACAGCGGGCGTGACGTGTCGGGATCGCCGAACAGGTACAGCTCCGGCTCGAGCGGCGGGTTGCCCGCACACGTGTAGTTCAGGCGGTAGTTGCGGATGGTCGTGGTAGCCCCCGAGGTGAACGTGCAACGGCGCCCCCGGCGGGTGAGTTCGAGCGCCCAAGGCGGTCCGCCGCGCTTCGCGCCCCCCGAATGATCGGGGTCCTGGCTGTAGCTGGCGCGCGCTGCGCGAGTTGCCCACGGCGAGTCGACGCAAACCATCGCGGGCAGCGATGCGTCGCGGCGATCCAGGTAGCAAACGTCGCGAATCTCGTCACCGATGAAGCATCGGTAGGCCGAAGCGACGATATAGCTGCCCGACGAGCACTGTGCGGCGTCTTCGCTGCCGGTGACCGTGAGTTCCTGACGGACGGAACCGTCACGTTCGAACGGACTGTACGTTCTCACTGCCGTGCGTTGCCCGGAAGGCTTGGGTGCCGCAGGGTCGTCCGCGGTCTGTCCGCAGCCGGCTGCGATCACCGCCAGCGTCATTACGATCGCGACCGCTCGTCCTGCCCGCGCGGTGTGCGACATGCGCGAGAGTCTACCCTCGCCCCGACCAGCGCGGCGGCGGTCGGCGAGGCCGCGCTCAGGGATTGAGGACAGGCTGCCGCGCCCGGAGACCTCGTCCATGGAGGACCAGTCGCCGCTCAGAGAACGTCGTGCTCGATGCGTTTCACGCGCAGCGCGCTGTCCTGGCCAACGGTCCCGACGGCGAGCCGGAGCCGTTGCCGTTGTCTGCCGACGATGTCCGTGTACGCGATGGTGAACACGTAGGGCATGGGGCCGTGCGTGGGCGAAAGACCCGCCCGGAGCGCGTCAGCAAAGTCCTGGCCCTCGGGTTTGCCCGCCAGCCACGCATCCTCTCCCACCGGGATCGCGATGCCGCTCGGGTGGGTATGGGTGACGCCAACCTCGCTAAGCGTGAATGACACGCTTTGCACGCTGGCGGCGCCACGCCCGACGTTCCGCACCGGAATCGCGAAGGTTCCGTAGATCGGGTCAACCCCGATCTGGCCGCGCATCGGGGTCTTGCGCATCGACTCGCCCGGCCACGGATACTCGTGTTCGTAGTCCGTGTAATGCTCGTACGGTACGTCAAGCAAGAGGGGACGCGCTTCTGATTTAAGCGTCTCGTTAGCGATCCTCGCTGATGCGCCTGCCGATTTCGCTGCCTTGGCCGAGAAGAGCAGGGCACCGACCGTCCCGATCGCGGCCCCCACGGTGCCGGTCGCTGTGATCCACTGGGCTGTGGTGGCGATGAGCACGCAGTGAGTCTGAGGCTCGACTCGGACGCGACGTGGCGCAAAAACGTTACGGATGCTGAGAAGATTCATTATCGGAAGCATTTTGTGGGCTGGGCTACCGATAACGCGCAGACCGCGGTCGGCTATGTGGCGTCGGGCACTTCTGATAACAAGCATGGGTGGCGTCGCTCGACCCCGCTGACCAGCTCGCTGGCTACGAACGCTGGATTGAGACCCAGCCGCTCGCGGCGTCGACGCGGCGCGCCTATCGCGGGCACGTGCGTCGCTTCGTCGAGTTCTTGGCGTGCTGGCCGGGGGAGGGTGGGAATCCGCTCACGGACGCTCACGCCCGCGACTACGCGGTCCGCGACTTCAAGAGCTACCTCAAGACGGTTCGGCGCGCGAAGCCCGCGTCGGTCAACCTCGCCCTCGCGGCCGTCGATCACTTCTACCGCTACCTCGGCGCGGGCCGGCCCGATGTGCGCCGAGAGGAGCTCGCGCAGGCCGCGCCACGCGCGTTGTCGCCCGACGAGCTGCGCTGTTTCCTGCGGGCGGTCGAGCGTTGCGAGTCGCCGCGTGATCGCGCGATCGCGTTGCTGCTGGTCAACACGGCCCTCCGGATCGGCGAGTGCGCGGCTCTCGACGTCGACGACATCGCGGTCTCCGCGCGCAAGGGGCGTGTGGTCGTGCGTGAGGGCAAGGGCGACGCCTACCGCGAGGTCCCACTGAACGCCGAGGCCCGCGCCGCGCTGGACACCTGGATCTCGGCTCGACGCAAGCAGCTCGAGGACAGTGAGGAGCGGGCGCTATTCGTCAGCCGCAAGGGCGCGCGGCTGTCGACGCGTGCGCTGGATCTCGTGGTCCGCGCGCTTGCGCGCGACGCGGGCCTCGTGCTCTCAGCGCACACGCTGCGCCACAGCTGCCTCACGCGCCTCGTGCGCGGCGGCGCGGACGTCGTGCTCGTCGCCGAGCTCGCCGGCCATCGCCGGCTGGAGACCACGCGGCGCTACAGCCTGCCCTCGCAGGCCGATCGCCAGGACGCTATGGAACGCCTGCGCGTCGAGTACTGAGAAAGGGAGCTGCTCGCAGGTCACGCGGCGAAGCGGCGCAGGGTGTCGCGGGCGCGGTCGTAGCCGACTTCGCGCTCGTTGAGTGCGTGGCGTAGCTGCGCGAGGCGGTACTCGAGGAAGTGCTCCGGTGCGACGCCGAGGGTGGCTGCGAGTAGCTCGACGGCGCGTTGGCTGGGGTGTTGATGGCCGCAGGCGAGCTGTCCGAGGTGTCCGTGCGTGAGGCCTCGCCCGTCGTTGTCGCGGCGCGTGGTTTCAGCGGCAAGCGCGCGGAAGGACAGGCCAGCGTCGCGCATGAGCGCTCGTAGTGCGGCGGGGAAGGGCTCGTCGGTGACGGCGTCTGCGTCCGAGGTCACGACGGCAGCGTAGAGCGGCCGGGGGCGGCATAGCGATTTGTGCAAGGACGCATCCAGCGGTGGAGACGAAGCGGCTCTGTGTGTTTCCCTGCACGGCACACAACCGGCGTGGGGAGGGGACGATGAGCAGGGCGGACGGTGAGTGCGCTGACGTGCACGAGCGCCGTGAGGCGATGGTCTCGCGGCTCGTCGATCAACGTGGACGCAAGGCACTGACGGCGGCGCAGGTCCGCCAGGCAGCGGGCGTGATGGGCGTGACGGAACGCACGGCGTGGCGGTGGATCGCCGCGGGCGCATTACGCGGCACCGGAGTGGCGAGGCTACGTGCTGACAGATCGCGCCCGCGAGCTGTTCTTCGCTACCGCGGGCAACGTCGCCGCCGTTCACCGGATCCTCTCCGACGAGAGCCGATCCGCACCGGCAGTGAGCACGTTGCGTCGCGCGGTGCTGCGCGAGTTGACGCCGGCTGAGCGGGCGTTTGCGCGGGTTGGGGTCGAGGGGGCGCGCTCGCGGAGTGTGTACCTGCGCCGCGAGTCCGAGCATCGCGGCGAGGTCTACGCGGGAGATCACAAGGAGCTGTCTATCGAGATCCTCGCGCTGCGCGCGCAGCGTCCTCGGCGGCCGTGGGTGACGTTGTTGTTGACGAGTTCTCACGGCTGATCGTGGGATGGGCAATCTCGCTTCGCCCAAGCCAGGCGGAGGTCCTTGCTGCGTTGCGGATGGCCGTCGTCGTCGATCCCGAGCGCGGCCCGTTCGGTGGCGTTCCGCTGACGCTGCGCGTCGACCGCGGACTGGAGTTCTGCGCCAATGCGATTCAGGACGCGGCGGCGACGCTCGACTGCCTGACGCATCAGTGCACCGCGTAAGAGCCGTAGCTGAAGGGAAAGGTGGAGCGCCTGAACCGCACGATCGAGCAGACGCTGCTGTGCGAGCTGCCGCGCTGGACCGGCGGACCACGGGGCGCCGACGGCCGGCTCACCGATCAGAGCGCGCCACTGACGTTGGAGCGATTCGTCGGGCTGTTTGACGCGTGGGTGCACGCGTACAACAGCGAGCGCCCGCACGGCGCACTGGGTGGCCTGACGCCGCTTGAGCGCTGGCAATCTGACGCGCGGCCGGTTCCGGGGCTTGACGCCGGGCAGGCGCGCTGGATGCTGATGCCCGAGACCACCCGGCGGGTCCTGAAGGACGGTGTGCATTTCGCCGGCCTGATCTACATCGCTCCGGACCTCAACGGTCTCGTGGGGAGACGATCGGCGTGCGCTACATGCCGCATGACCGCCGCTCGATCGAGCTATACCGCGACGGGCGCTGGCTGGCGACCGCCAAACCACAAGGCACCCTGAATGCCGAGGATCGCGCGCGCGTGCTCGACCGACGCCGCCAGGATGCGCGAGCGATGGCTCGCGAGGCGCGCCGCGCTCGCCGGCGCGCCCGCACACGATTCGCGCCCATCACGCGACCTGGGCAGCCTGAGAACATCACGGTCATCGCGGCCGGCGAGCCCGACGCGACGGTCAGTCCGCACAGCAAACCCGGGCGCGCGCATCTGCGCCTGCTCGGGATCGACGGGGTCGACGAGAACCCGACGGCGGCACGAACATGACGGCCGAGCACTACCTTGGCCTAACGGGCGCGCGGACGATGCCGACGACCGCGCTGCAGCTCACCCAGCGCGCCGTCACCGACATCGTCGAGCTGCAGGCCATGGGCGTCGTCTACGGTCCCGCCGGATCAGGCAAGACGTTCGCGTGGCAGACCGCCGTCGCCGGGCTCGACGTTCCCGTGTGCGCCGTCCAGTTCCCGAGCCGACCGAGCATGCTGCGCGTCGCACAGGTCCTGCTTCGCGGGCTCAGCGGCCGGATCCCGAAAGGCAGCCGGTTCGCCCTGTCCGACGAGCTCGTCGACCTGCTCGCCGAGCGCCCGCGGCTCGTCGTCGTCGACGAGGCGCAGTGGCTCAACCGCGACTGCATCGAGTACATCCGCCACCTGCACGACGACCCGCGCACGAAGTTCTCGCTGCTGCTCGTCGGCGGCAACGGCTGCTGGGAAGTGCTCGCCCGCGAACCGATGCTGCGCTCGCGACTGTTTCGACGCGTCGCATTCTCACCGATGAGCCCCGACGCGGTCCTGCGCGTGATCCCCAACTACCACCCGCTCTACAGCGGGATCGACCGCGAGCTGCTGCTGCTGATTGACGACGTCTTCGCGCACGGCTACTTCCGCGAGTGGGCGACATTCACGCACACCGCGCAACGCGTGTGCGCCGATCGCCGCGCATCGCTGGACGAAGCGATCGCGCGTGCGATATTCGCGCTGCACGACGGCGACGCCGATGCTGCTTGACCGCGTCCACGTGATCTGCGATACGCACGACACGCCAGGGTGCGCGCACTGGTTTGGCCGCTGGCACGATCTCGACCGCGGCTACGCGACCGTCCGCATCTCGCCACCGGCGACGCACCGATCAGTCCCGCGCGACATCCTGCGCACGCTCGGCAAGCGCCTGTCGCTCCCCGAGTCTCCCGGGCAGACAAGCGACCCGTGGCCCCTGGCCGAGCTGTGGCTGGAGGCCGAGCATGTCCGCGATGTGTTCGTGCTGCGCGCGCACCTGCTCGACGACCATTCGCTGCGGCGGCTGTTCGCCGCGTGCGACACAGGTTTGGCGGCCCCGTGGCTGATCGTCGCCGGCGCTGATCCTCCGCCCGCGATGCTCGGGCTGCTCGACGAGGTTCTGCTTGACCCGCTTGAGGAGACCGACGTGGCATCGCGCGTGCGCTCCTTCGAGCAGGCGGCAGGGGAGGAGCAGCCGCCCGACGGCCGCGCACCCGGCGGGCCCTCCGAGCCGTGGCCGCCGTTTCCCGACGACGAGTTCTGGTCGTTTCGTTCGACCAGCTGCGATCGGCTCAGCGAGCCGTCGTTTGCGCGCGTTGACGCTGAACTCTACGCCGGGCGAATGATCGCGCTCGAATGGATCGAGCGCCGCACCCGCCACGCCGACCGGACCGCGCGCGCGCTCGGTACGGACGAGATCCACGGCCTGCTATCGGGTATCCAGGCTTGCGCCGGGAGCCCTCAGCAAGCCCTCGCGCGCCTTCGCGGCGCGCAGTCCGCTCTCGGCGCGCAGTCCGCTCTGTTTCTCGCGGGCGCGCTCGTACGCATCCCCGCCGAGATCGTCGTCGCGACCGCGGCCAGCCAGCCAGCTGCCCTGGACCGTCGCGCAGCCGGCCTGCTGCGCGCCTTCGCATCAACCCGGCTCGCTGCGGCCGGGACACTCGCGCTTGCCACTCGCCGGCCCGCCCGAGAACTCCGCGCACTGAATCTCGAGGATCTCAGCCACAACGCGGGCGAGGTCACGCTCGACGGCCGCGGCTACCCGATCCCGCACTACACCCGAGCGCTGATTCGCGCGCACCGCCTCACCCGTCGTGCCCAAGCCGCCGCCGACGCCGACCCGCTCTTCGTGGGTGACTGCGACGCGACACAACGGATCACCGTCGGAGCGCTGCACGCGATGCTCGCGCGCGTCGCCACCGTCACCGGCCTCTCGCTCAACGCCGACCGCGCACGACACGGACACGACACGAACCGCTGGCCGCTGGAGGAGCACGTCGACATCGAGCTGCTCGCGGACATCCCGAGCCGATGAACAGCCGACTTGTCACTGAACGCTGCCTGGCGCTTGGAATCTCGCGCACAGACCTGGCTCGCCTGACCGGGCTGAGCTGGGAGCTCATCGCCCACATCGAAGAGCACGGCGAACCACCCGCGCTGACGCTCGATGCCGCCCGACGCCTCGCGTCCGCGCTGGGCATCGACCTCACGACCCTCACGTCGCGCCCAAAACAGCCGCCAACCCCCAACGACGTTCGCCTGGAGGCGCTACTCGCACACGCCGACCGGCCACCCACCGCCACCGACATCGCCGACGTATTCGGATGGACGCTCGAACGCGTCGTCGACGCGTTATCAGGCCTGGATGCTCGGCTCGCCGAGACGGGACAGACCCTCCGACGCCTCCCGCACGGGCGCTACGCGCTCACCTGCCGCGGTGAGGTGCTGGAACACGACGAGATCGCCCGACTGCGGCGACATGAGAGCCCCGTCACCGGTACCGACGCCGCCCTCCTGAGACACCTCATCCGAGGACGACTGCGAGATCGCCGCTGGTCAGAATTCACCCCCGACCAGCGAACCAGCCTCGCCCGACTCGCCGAGCACGGCCTGATCGAGCGCACCAGCACCCGCGTCAACCTCACCCCGGACGCCCGCTTCAACCTCGAACCCAACCTCCAGCACAGCGGACCACACGGCGTCCAATGGCCGCTACGGTCGCCGGCCCTTGAGCCGCTACTTCTGCTTCGGAGCCACGTTGACCGGCCCCTTGGGCTTGGGATGCGACTTCGTCGGCTGTCGGCCAGCCTGCTTCGGGCCAACACCTGTGGGTTTGGACGGCCGCGGCGCAGACGCTTGGCGGGCACGCTACGTTCCCTTGCTCACAGGCCGCGCGATCGGCACGGGCGTCGTGGGCTTGGGATGCGTAACGGTGGGCTGGCGTCCACGCTCGCCGGTACCGGGTGGCGATTGGTGCGCGGGCGGGCTAGGTGCGCTCGGGCGACCGTTCCTCGATGTCCCGTTTGTGCTCATCGCTCATAGCGTAGTGGTCGACGAGGCGGATCTCATCTGCATCGATCCATACGCCAACACCGTGACGATCGGCTGGAGGCCGGCTGATCGATCCGTCGTCCGGGGAAACGTCCCAACGCTCCTCGAGAAACAGGTCGCGGGTACGGGTGCCGTACCCGGAGTGGCTGCGCTCGCCGTAGTAGCCAGCGACTCGGCTGCCGTCTTTGAGCTCGACGACGAGCAGGAGATCTTGCTCGTGGTCAAAGGCGAAGTCCCACGAGTTCTGCGTCCGGTGCTCTGGATTGAGACGATCGCTGGACGAGTAGAGCCGCCGCCGCGTCCATGAGTTCATCCACCACCAGGCGCCGATCGCGGCGAGTGCTGGGAGAACGAGCAGCACGGTGATACCGACGAGCCCCGTCAGCCATAGCGGCGACCGGCCGCCCGCGAACTGCGCGAGGCCTGACCGGTCGAGCGTCCCGATCAGCGAGAGTCCGACGACAACAAGCGCGGGCAGCAGGTAGACGAGCAGCGAGTAGTACACGGTCGTCAGCAGCCGGTCGAACGTCGATTCCTCTCCGCGGACCTCGTACAGCCGCTCCTTGAGCAAGACCGCGACGAACCCAGGCAGCACGAACGCGACGAGGATCAGGAGCGCGGTTCCCGTGGCAGGCGGCGTCATCGTCAGAGAGGTCTACGCGCCGGACCGGACACACCGCTCCGGACAGCATCACGCGCGCCATGAGGCACGCCGACAGCGGCGCAGGGTCACCTCGCCCCCGCTGACATCGCGTGAACGATCCCAATGACATCTCGTGACCGATCCACTGACATGGACTCGTCGCTCTACAGGACGTTTCGGCGCGTCGAGCAGTTCGGGCACAGTCACCAATGCTCGATAACGTGCGTTATGTAGACCACTAAGTTCATTGTGAGACGATAGCTGAATGAAACGCTGTGGACCGACACCGAGATGTCAGTGGTTGCGACACGCCGGTGTCAGCGATCCGTCACGGGATGTCAGCGCGCGCGGCGGTCGAAGATTGAAGGCCGATCTGCAGGTACGCCGCAAGGCCGATCTGCAGGGGTACGCCGCCAGCGCTCGGCTGAGCTCCAACGCGGCGTCGTGGTGCTCGTAGCGCGGGTCGACGAGGTACTCGACCGCTCCGTTTGGCAGTAGTTTGACCACGGAGTCGAACCAAGCCACACCGTCAAGGCGGCTGTTATCGCTCGGGTGCGTCAGCGGGTTGCGAATCCCGCGGAGATTGGGGACGGCCTGGTCAAACTTCGCGAGTGCGTCAACGATTTCGTCGGGCTGGCCGAAGGTCTTGCTGATCGTGCGGGCGAGGTCCTGCAGACGGGCCAGTTCATAGATGTAGTAGTCGAGGTCGTTGCCGGGGTCCCCGGTGAGATCGGTGACTTCGTGGTCCGTCCCGCCGAACCGCTTGGGTGCCTCAGCAGCGCGTCTCATGATCCGCCCGCGCTGGGTTTCCAGGCCCTTGGCGATGCGCCGCAGCGCGGCGAGAAATCTCGAGCGTGCCCGCGCCGCGTCGCTCGGGGTCATGGCCGAACGATACGTCCGACATCGGCGTGCGGGCGGTGGGGCGGTTCTTCGCAATGGTCGCGCGATTTCACTGGACCCGGCGCTCCAGCAGCAGCGGTCCGGGGTCTGACCAAGAGCGGTTTTTCGTCTCGTCGAGGTCGATCTGCGGGTAGCGCCAGTAGCCGTCGTCGTAGAGCACGATCCCGAACCACGCGATCGCGCGTTCGGTTGGTCTGAATCTGTCGTGGTGTTCGTCGATGCGGCCGCGCGCCGCTCGACCTGCAGCCAGCGACGGAAGTCCCGGGCGGCGTGGTCGCGTGCGAGCGGATCGGTCAGCGGGTCGCCCTGCCAGCCGTCGCGGTCGGGCGTCTCGGCGAGCCACGAGCAGTACACGCGGACGTTGCGCGCGTACTCGCGTCGCGACCGGTCGGCCAGCGGCCGGCCGGCGAGCCAGCGCTCGAACAGCTGCGGTACCTCGGCGAGCTCGACGGCGTCGCTCATCAGGCGGGCGAGCCTATTTGTCGCCGCGGCGGAAGCCCGTTCGCGCTACCGCCCGGACCCGGTTTGTCGCCACGATCGCCGATTCGGCGGCGACAAATGGCTATTAGCCGAAGCCCGCAACGCCGTCAACCGCGGACGTGCAGGGGAGCGCTGGACCCGGCGCTCGCTACGAACTAATCACGGGAAGCCGGTCACGCTGACCGGCGTCGATGCGCTGGTCGTGGTGCCGTTGCCCAGCTGACCGGCGTCGTTGTATCCCCAGCAGCTGAGCGTGCCGCTGGCGCGCAGCACGCACGAGTGGTTCGCGCCTGCTGTGACTTGCGCGGCGTCGCTGATCCCCGCCACGATGACCGGCGTCGAGGAGCCATCAATGGTGCCGTTGCCCAGCTGACCGTAGTAGCCGGCTCCCCAGCAGCTGATCGTGCCGCTGGTGCGCAGCGCGCACGTGTGGACCCAGCCTGCTGTGACTTGCGTGGCGTCGCTGATCCCGGTCACGCTAACCGGCGTCGATGAGCTGGTGGTGGTGCCGTTGCCCAGCTGACCGAAGCCGTTGTCTCCCCAGCAGCTGATCGTGCCGCTGGTGCGCAGCGCGCACGAGTCGTCCGCGCCTGCTGTGACTTGCGTGGCGTCATTGATCCCGGTCACGCTAACCGGCGTCGATGAGTCGGTGGTGGTGCCGTTGCCCAGCTGACCGGCGGGGTTGGCTCCCCAGCAGCTGATCGTGCCGCTGGTGCGCAGCGCGCACGTGTGTGCGAAGCTCGCTGCCGCGATTTGGGTGGCGTCGCTGATCCCGGTCACGCTGACCGGCGTCGAGGAGCTGGTGGTGGTGCCGTTGCCCAGCTGACCGTACGAGTTGTCTCCCCAGCAGCTGATCGTGCCGCTGGTGCGCAGCGCGCACGTGTAGACCCCGCTTGCCGTGACTTGCGTGGCGTCGCTGATCCCCGTCACGGTGACCGGCGTCAATGAGTCTGTGGTGCCGTTGCCCAGCTGACCGAAGCCGTTGTTTCCCCAGCAGCTGATCGTGCCGCTGGCGCGCAGCGCGCACGAGTGGTTCGCGCCTGCCGTGACTTGCGTGGCGTCGCTGATCCCCGACACGCCGACCGGCGTCGATGAGTCGGTGGTGGTGCCGTTGCCCAGCTCACCGAAGCCGTTGGTTCCCCAGCAGCGGATCGTGCCGCTGGCGAGCAGCGCGCACGAGTGGTTGGTGCCAGCGTCAACCGCAACGGCGATGCCAGGTGGCGGTGGCGGCGGCGGTGGTGGTGGTGGAGGCGGGGGCGGCGGACGTGCGCCGCCGGGTCGGGGGATGCACTGGTTGAAGATCTGGTTGCTGGCAAAGTTGCCTTTGGCGAGCTGGAAGGTGAAGCTCGTGAAGAATGCGTCCGCTTTGACGTTGAGGCCGACGGCGAGCGAGCTGTCGAGCGTGACGCACGTCTCCGTTGTGGTCGGCGTGGTGCGTGTTTCGGCCTTCGCGGTGATCTCCGGGCCGATCTCGCCGCCGACGCCGACGCGGCCGCCGAGCATGATCGACGCCTCCAATCCAAGGAACGTCGTGAGCTTCGCGCTGCCGGACACCGACGGAATGCCGGTGCTCTTGAAGAACCGTATGTCCTGCGGGTCGCCACGTCGGGAACGCTGGAAGAGGAATACGAGGCGCGCCGTGGATGTGTAGTTGGCCGTGATGGCGCCGGACGCGGAGATCTTGAACGCTGGCTCGAGCTCCAGGGTGAGGGGTGTAGTTCCCAGTGGAATGGAGAACATCAGACCGGTTATGGCTTTGCACGAGACGCTGCCGCTCACGCCGACCTTGATCCCAAGGGGGATCGGTCCGGTGAGGGATACGGAGATCAGCGGGTTGGCGACGTTCGAGTCAAACTCGGCGTTGAACTTCAGCTTGCTGACGTCGACGTAGACGTCCACCGGCGGGGAACCCGAACCCGAGCACTTGAACTTGGGCCTGAAACGGCCGCTGCCGACGGCGCGCGGATGCGCATCCCGTGTCGCGTTCCTGCTGTCGGAGGCTTGGATGGTGCGCGCTCCAAGTTCATCAAGCGTGCCGCTCACTGAGAGCCTGAAGCGCGAGTACGCCTGGTCCAACGTGGTCGGGACGATTGTGACACGCGACCGACGTCCCGAGATGGGCTTGACGCGGACCACGCGGCCCAGCACCCCGCGCGGAAACTTGCGGCTGGATGCGATGACCAGCCGGCCGCCAACCCGCGGGGCAGAGACACCCCGCTTGAGCACAACGCGCTGTTTGCCTGCTGGGTCGCCTGATACCGCCGCGACTTGCTTCGCTGACCGAGTCCGGGTGCCAGCGCGCGGCTTGGCGTCCAGCGTCTTGCGCTTGCCGTTTATGGTCTCGCCGACCGCGAGATCCGTTCGCGCGCTGCTGCCGCGCGTGATGAACGCGTCGGTCCCGGCGCCTCCGTGCAGGTTGTCTCGGCGGCCCTTGGCGATCAGGCGGTCGTTGCCTGCCCCGCCGTACAGCGCATCGCCTCCTGGGCCGCCGCAGATCAGGTCATCGCCGGCGCCCGCGCGCACGGTCGCGCCCTGTCTGTTGGTCACGACGATCACGTCACGGCCGGGGGTACCCTTCCCTGAAAGCTTCTTGACGACGATCGTCGCGGTGCGACCGCCGCAGCGGGGCTTAGGAAGCGTCAATCATCAAGTCTGGGGTTTGATGAGGTAGTTCCATTCGCCGTGGAACTCGTCGGGGGTGAGGTTGACGGCGGCGAGTTGGGCGTCGGGGATCTTGATCGCGCGTTGGTAGGTGT
>JALZJA010000172.1 GCA_030860005.1 Actinomycetota bacterium | reverse complement strand
GGCACGACCCGCCCGCAGGGGGCTGACGCGGTTGGCCGGCTCAGGCCGTGGCTCATCGCGCTCCGACCAGCGATCTAGCTAACCTAGCTAGTCCTGCTAGCATCGCCGCGATGGGTCAGGTCGGCATGCACGAGGCGAAGACGAAGCTCTCGCAACTGGTGGAGCGCGCGCAGGCGGGCGAGGAGATCGTCATTGCGCGCAACGGCAAGCCGGTGGCGCGGCTGGTGCCGGTGGTCGCCTCCAACTCGTTCGCGTCGGCGCGCGGCGCGTGGCGCGGTCGGGTGCACATGGCTGAGGACTTCGACGAGCTGCCAGACGACATCGCCGACGCGTTCGGCGCTCGTTGAAGCTGCTGCTCGATACGCATGCGGCGATCTGGTGGCTCGCAGACGACGAGCGCCTGGGAACGACTGCGGCAGCGCATCTGAACGACGGTTCCAACCACGTCCTGCTCAGCGCCGCCGTGGTATGGGAGGTCGCGACCAAGAGCTCGCTGGGCAAGCTCGATGCCCCCGGCGGCTTCGCCGCGACGCTGCTGGCGGCAGGCGCTTTACCGCTCGCCGTCGGACTCGATCACGCGTCCGCGGTCGGCGATCTGCCGTGGCACCACCGCGATCCGTTCGACCGGCTGTTGATCGCACAGGCGGCGATCGAGGGGGCGACCCTCGTCTCCGCGGACGAGGCGCTACGTGCCTACGACGTTCCCATCGTCTGGTAGTCGCGATGGCAACGGTCACTCCCGCCCGTCGCGCCGCGTACGCCGTCGTGCGGCGCGTCTTCGAGCACGGTGCGTACGCCGACCGTGCGCTGCACGCCGAGGCGCGCGCCCTCGATCCGCGCGAGCGCGCGTTCGCGATGGCGCTCGCGTACGGGACCGTGCAGCGGCGGCTGACGCTCGATCACCTCATCGAGCAGCTCGCGCGGCCGGTCGGCGAGCTCGACGCCCAGACGCTGGCCGCGCTGCGCCTGGGGCTTTATCAGCTCGTCTTTCTCGACGCCGGCCGCGACCACGCCGTCGTCGGTGAGAGCGTCGAGCTCGCGAAGGACGGCGGGTACGGGGGAGGGCACAAGCTCGTCAACGCGGTCCTGCGGCGGGCCGCGCGCGAGCGCCCCGCGCTGCCGGCCGACGACACGCCCGCGGGGGCCGCGGTTGCGCACTCCTACCCGCCGTGGCTCGTCGAGCTGTGGTGGGAGGCCTATGGCGCGATCCAGACGCGCGCGCTGCTGCGCGCCGGCAACGAGCACGGCGAGCTCGCGCTGCGGGCGAACACGCTCGTCACGACGCGCGAGCAGCTCGCGCAGGCGCTGCCGGTGCCCACCCGCCCGGCCGATGAGCTGCCGGAGGCGCTCATCGTCGACGGCGCCTTCGACGCCCACGGCCACGACCTCTGGCGACAGGGCGCGTATGCCACGCAGTCGCGCGGCTCGATGCTCGTGGCGCGGGCGCTCGATCCCCAGCCGCGAGAGCGGGTGCTCGATCTGTGCGCCGCGCCGGGCGGCAAGACGACGCACGTCGCGGCGCTCATGGGCGATGAGGGCTCGATCGTCGCGGTCGAGCGCCACGCCGGCCGCGCCGCCGCGCTGCGGCGCACGTGCGAGCGCATGCGCGCCGGCAGCGTCGAGGTGCACGTCGGCGACGCCGCGTCCTACGCGACGACCGAGCCGTTCGATCGCGTGCTCGTCGACCCGCCGTGCAGCGGCCTGGGCACGCTCCAGGGCCATCCCGACCTGCGCTGGCGCGTCTCGCCCGAGTCGATCGAGGCGCTCGCTGCGACGCAGGGCGAGATCCTGCGCACGGCGACGAGGGCACTGCGCCCGGGCGGGACGCTCGTGTACTCGACGTGCACGCTGTCGCGGCGCGAGAACGAGGACCAGGTCGGCGAATCGGGCCTGCGACTGCAGTCAGAGCGCGTGCTGCTGCCCGATCGCGATCGCACGGACGGTTTCTACATCGCGCGCTTGACCTCGTGATGCGACAACATGCAGACGTGAGCGTTGACCTCGGTCCGACCTGTCCGCATTGCTCGGAGCCATGGCTGCGGCCGACAAATCTGCCGGGGCGCTACCGCTGCGTGTACTGCCTGCACCGCTTCGAGCTGTGCTCGCTGTGCCCCTCCTGCGGCGAGCACTCTACGATCGTGCGCATGTCAAACACCGCCGTCCTGTCCTGCAACGCCTGCGCAGCGTCGATGCTGCGCCAGATTTGACCCCGCCACGCCCCGAGCGCTGTGTCACTCCGTCGATCCTGGCGTCCGACTTCGCCAACCTCGCGGGTCAGGTGCGAGAGATCATGGCCGCCGGCGCCACGGTGATCCACTGTGACGTCATGGACGGTCATTTCGTGCCGCCCATCACGTTCGGGCCGACAGTTGTATCCGCGCTGCGCGAGGAGTTCGGCGACGAGATCTTTCTCGATGTGCACCTCATGATCGAGCAACCCCTGCTTCAGGTCGAGGAGTTCGCCAAGGCCGGTGCCGACGGGATCACGATCCACGTAGAGGCCACCCCGCATCTGGACTACACGATGTCGGCGATCCGGGAGGCCGGTTGCCGCGCGGGGCTGACGGTCTGTCCGGGCACGCCGCCCGATGCGTTCGATTGGGTCGACGTCGACCTCGCTCTGATCATGACCGTCAATCCCGGTTGGGGCGGCCAGCCGTTCCTGCCCAACCAGTTGGAGAAGGTTCGCGCGGTGCGAGCGCAGCTCGGCGATGACAAGGTGGTCGAAGTCGACGGCGGCATCAATCCGGAAACGGCGGCGGAGTGCGCGCAGGCGGGGGCGTCCTGGTTCGTGGCCGGCTCGGCGATCTTCGGCAAGGACGACCCGGCGCAGGCCTTCCGCGACATCGCCGAGGCCGCCGACTGCTCGTAGTCACCCGCCACGCCGGTATAGCACGCTCAGCGCCACGCACAGCAACGCGGTCACGCCGCAGTAGCCGGCCTCCGTACGCAGCAGCTGGTCCTCGACGATCGGGCTGAGCATCCACGCGATGAAGACCGCCGCGCTCACGAGCCACGCGACGGCCGCCGCCTGCGCGCGCCCGCGCGCCAGCGCGGCCTGGTTGAGCGTCCCCGCGATGAGGTGAAACCCCATCCCGAGGCCGACGAGCGCAAGTCCTGGCCCGGACAGGTCGCGGTCGATGTCGAACAGCGCGCGCACGACCGGTGCGCCGACGACGAGCAGCCCGATCGAGACGGCCGCGGCGAACGCGGCGATCGCGAGCACCGTGACGCGGATCGCGCGCCGGAACTCGTCCCGGCCGGCGGTCGCTTCGAGGCCCGTGAGGTGCGGAAGCAGCGATCCCTGGATCGCCTGGAACAGCTGCAGCGGCGCGCGCGAGATGAGCAGCACGCTGAAGACCACGCCGGCGAGCGCGGCGTCCGCCGACGTGCCCTCGACGGTCAGCACCGCGCCGTTGATGAGCGTCTGCTCGGCGACCATGACGGCGAACACCGCCGCCGCGAACCCCGCGCCGTGACGCAGCGTGAGGCCGCCCTCGGTCTGCTTGACGGCCTGCGTATCGGCGGGCGGGTCGCGGCGCATGAAAAACCACGGGACGACGATGAGCGAGCACAACGGTGCCGCGGCGATGCCGAGCGCGACGGCGGTCTGGCCCGACGCGATGCCGACGACCACCGCCAGGGCGAAGCATGCGCGCGAGCACGCCTCCAGGAAGACGAGCGCGCCGTACAGCGCAAAGCGCTGGTGACCGGCGAGAAAGCCGCGCGCGAAGTAGCTCGCCGCATACGCGAGCACGCCGACGACGAGGATCCAGTAGATCGTCGGCGAGCCGTCGAACAGGTCGTCCTGCAGCGGGCCGCGCAGCGCCAGCGCCACGGCCAGGAACGTCGCGGCGAACGCGGCCTGGATGAGCAGCGGGATCGCCACCGGGTGGCCCTCGTGCAGCCCGCGCGCGCGGCGGTCGGCGATCGTGCGCGACAGCAGCTGCTCGATCGGCCGGTAGATGACCGAGACGATCACGAACAGCACCGACCACAGCAGCGAGATTCGCTTGTACTCGACGGCGTCGAGCGCGTGCGCGGCCAGCGCGAAGTACGCGAACGTGACCAGCCCGGTCGTGGCGATGCCGACCGACAGGATCCGGGCGCCGCGGGCGTATCCCGACCGCGGGACTCCGGCGCCGGTGCTAGAGGCGGACAAGCAGCATGGTCCAGGGGAACGGCGACCGGGCCTGCACGACCTCGCCGTGGCGCGACAGCAGGTCGACGAAGCTGCGCTTGGACCAGTGGTTCAGGTGCCCTGGGGTATTGCCGAGCTGCTTGAGGTACGCGCCGCGGGCCATGTTCAGCCCGCGCCACAGCGGCTCGCGCGGAACGGAGACGAGCAGGTGGCCGCTCGCGACGCGCGCCATCTCGGCGACGGTGTGCACGGGATCGGGGACGTGCTCGAGCACCTCGATCGCGGTCGCGACGTCGAACTCGCCGTCGGCGAACGGCAGGTTCTCGGCCTTCATCACGCGGTAGGCGAGGTTCGGCGCCCGGCGCTGCTCCCACAGCGCGTGCAGCTGCGGATCGTCGAGGTCGATGCCGACGACGGGCCTGTCGCCCAGCCGCTGGGCCCACTTGTGCGTCAGCACCGCCTCGCCGCAGCCGACATCAAGCAGCGACTGCGGATCGGCCTGCGCGAAGAGCTCGTCGAGCGTTCGCTCGAAGCCGCTCATGAGCCGCCGCACGAACGGGTTCGTGGAGCCGTACTTGTCGTACGTGTTGCCGGTGACGGTGCCTTCGCCGTCCACGGTCAGAGCGGGCGGAGCGGAGCTCACAGCCGGACGGCCTCGCGATCCTCGGTCTTGCCGGTCGCGCCGCCGGCATCCGCGCCGGTCGTCGCGGTCTGGCCCGTCGGTGCGGAGCCCGGCTCGTAGTGCGACGGCGCGACGCCGAGCTGCAGCTCGATGCGCCGCACCCGCTCGAAGGTCCGCTGCGCCATCGTGCGCTGCGCGGCGAGCAGGTCGCCCATGACGCCCAGCGCCGCGAGCACCATCGCCGCGTTGAACAGCACAGCGCCGAGGATCAGCGACTGGACGTGGCCCTTGCCCTCGCCGGCGACGATGTAGAAGTAGGCGAAGCGCCCCCAGACGACGAACGCGACCAGGCCGATGAGGGCCGCCGCGCTCATGAAGACCTTCAGCGGCTCGTACTGCGCGTAGATGCGGAAGATCGAGATGCCGTTGCGGCGCACGTAGGCCCACATCGACGGGAACAGGCGCGACTCGCGTGTCTTGGGGTTCGTCCGGATCGCGACGTGATCGACGGCGACGAGCAGCTTGCCGGCCTGGATGATCGTCTCCAGCGTGTACGTGAACTTCGAGACGACCGCCATCTGGATCGCCGCCTCCCGGTTGTAGGCGCGAAAGCCCGATGTCGTGTCGGGCACCTCGGTCGACGAGGCCTGGCGCACGACCCAGGAGCCGAGGCGCTGGAGCAGCTTCTTCGGTCTCGAGAAATGCTCGATGCCCATGACCTCGCGGTCGCCGACGACCATGTCGGCCTTGCCGCTGAGGATCGGCGTGACGAGCTTCGGGATGTCGTGGGCGTTGTACTGGTTGTCGCCGTCGGTGTTGACGATGACGTCGGCACCGAGCTTCAGGCAGGCATCGAGGCCCGCCTGGAAACCGGCCGCGAGCCCCTTGTTGTTCGTGAGCCGAACGATGTGGTCGACGCCCCCCGCGCGCGCCACCTCGATCGTGGCGTCGGTCGAGCCGTCGTCGATGATGAGCCATTCGACCGCGTCGAAGCCGTCGACCTGCCGCGGGAGGTCGGCGAGGACGAGCGGCAGCGTCTGCTCCTCGTTGAAGCAGGGGATCTGGATGATCAGCTTCATGCGGCGGGTCGGCATGGGATCCTACCCGCCATCGCGACGTCATCTGTGCCCAGCGCCACGAGGTCGGCCGCCGTCAGCGCCATGTCGCCTGCCGAGGCCTCCCCGGCGCGACGCTGGCTGCGTGGGTTCCCGACGGCGAGCTGGGAGCGAGCCGGCCTGGGGCTGCTGGCGCTCGGCGCGCTCATCGGCTTCGTCGTGTATCCGACGTACCCGAACTACGACTCGGTCTACTCGCTGTTGTGGGGACGCGAGCTGCTGGCCTTCGACCAGCTCTCCTTCGAGGCCTATCGCGCGCCGACCGAGCACCCGCTCGCGATCGCCTTCGGGGCGCTGCTGAACCCGCTGGGGGGCATCGCCGGCCGGGTCATGATCGCGTTCTCGGTGCTGTCGTTCGTCGTGCTCGTCGTCGCCGTGTACATGCTCGCCAAGACGGCCTTCACGCCGCTTGTCGGCGGCGTCGCGGCGGTGCTCGTGCTGACGCGCTTTGACTTCCCGTTCCTGGCCGCGCGCGGCTACATCGACATCTCCTATCTCGCCGTGGTCATGGTGGCCGCGGTCGTCGAGGCGCGCGCGCCGCGCAGGCACCCGGTGCTCGTGCTCGTGTTGCTTGCGGCCGCCGGGCTCATGCGCCCGGAGGCGTGGCTGCTGGCGGGTCTGTACTGGCTGTGGCTCGTGCCGAGGTCGACGTGGGCGCAGCGGGCGACGTACGCGCTGCTCGTCGCCGTCGGCCCCGTCGTATGGGCCGCGATCGACCTTGCGGTGACGGGAAACTGGAAGTACTCGCTGACGGCGACCGGTGAGCTGGCGAGCGAGCTCGGCCGCGACAAGGGCATCGGGGAGGTGCCCGATGCGCTCTACACGTTTCTCATCACGCTGACGAAGTTCCCGGTGTTCATCGCCGGCATCGCCGGCCTCCTGGTGGCGATCGTGCTCACGCCGCGCCGCTCGCTCATGCCCTTCGCGCTGTTCGCAAGCGGCGTCGGTACGTTCGCGGCGGTCGGGCTGGCGGGCCTGTCGGTCATCGACCGCTACCTGCTCGTCGCGTCGCTGGCGCTCATGATCTTCGCGGCGGTCTTCATCGGCGGCTGGACGATGCTGCGCGAGGGCACGACGCTTCGCAAGGTCTGGGCGGGGGCCGGAGCGGCGGTCGTCCTCGCCGGGATCGCCTTCACCGTCACCCGCGTGGACCTCGAGACGCTCGATACCGAGCTGCGCTTTCGCAGCGACGCGCATGTCGCGCTCGAGCAGGTCCTGCGCGACCCCGCCGTCGCCGACGCGCTGAGCTGCGGAAAGGTCTACGTGCCCAACCACAAGCTGATCCCTGACGTGCGCTGGATCCTCGACCGGCCGCCCTCGGGCGTGGTGGCGCGGTCGGATGTACCGAACACGCGGCCGGTCCTGGCCCCGCAGCGCGGCGTCGTGCTGGTCGTGCACGACCGTCTTGCGATCCACCGCCAGGCGCTCGTCAGCACGCTCGACAGGCCCGAGCAGAACCTGCCGCCGCCCGGCTTCGAGCGCATCGCCACGAGCGACTACTACGCCGCGTATGCGCGCTGCTGAACTGCTGGCGCGCTTGTCGCGCATGCGCTGGGCGATCGCGCTCGGCGCCGTGCTCGTGCTCGCGCTCGGCCTGCGCCTGTGGGGCGTCAAGCACGGCCTTCCCTATGCCTACAACGCCGATGAGAACGCGCACTTCGTCACCCGCTCCATCGGGCTCTTCGGCCATGACTGGAACCCGCAGTACTTCGTCAACCCGCCCGCCTACACGTACCTCGCCCACATGCTGCTCGGCATCTGGTTCGGCGGGCGGGAGGGCGTGGCGACCTCGTTCGCCGCCGATCCGACCGAGGTCTGGATCATCACGCGCGTGCTCGCGGGCGTGCTCGGGACGATCGCGATCTGGCTGCTGTATCTCGCCGCCGCGCGGCTGCTCGACCGCCGCGTCGCGCTGCTGGCCGCCGCGATCTACGCCGTGTCGTTCCTGCCGGTCTTCTACTCCAAGCTCGCGCTGAACGACGTGCCGACGCTCGCCGGCGTCGGCCTCGCGCTGTGGGGGGCGGCGGGCGTCCTGCGCACCGGCCGCGTGCGCGACTACGTCATCGCCGGCCTGGGCCTCGGCCTGGCGTGCGCGACGAAGTACACGGGTGGCATCGTGCTCTTTGCGATCGCCGTGGCCGCGGCGGCGCAGTTCGGCGCGCTCGGCGGCAGGCAGCCCGCGCTGCGCGGCCTCGCGATCGCGGGTGCCGTCGCGGCCGCGAGCTTCCTCATCGCAAACCCGTACGCGGTCCTCGACAGCGAGGCCTTCTGGGACGGCCTCACCCACCAGTCAGACGCGTCCGGCGACTCGTCGGGCAAGCTCGGGCTCACGCAGGACAACGGCTTTGTGTACTACCTGTGGTCGTTCGGCTGGGGGCTGGGCTGGATCCCGCTCATCCTGGCCGTCGGCGGCGCGGTGCGGCTGTGGTTCGACGAGCGCCGCCTGGTCTGGATGATCGTGGCGCCGATCGTCGTCTTCGTCTTGTTCATGGGAACGCAGGAGCGCTACTTCGGCCGCTGGCTCATGCCGGTCTTCCCTTTCGTGTGCATCCTCGCCGCGTACGCGGCGCTGGAGCTCGCGGCCGCCGGCGGGCGCTTCATGCCGGCGCTGCGCCCGACGTTCGTCGCGCTCGCGGTCGTCGCCGCCTGCGCGCAGGGCTTCGTGTACTCGATCCACTCAGGGCTCGTGCTGTCGCGCGAGGACACGCGCAACCTCGCGCGCGAGTGGATGGTCGCCAACGTGCCGCTCGGGGATCGGATCGTCGTCGAGCCGGTCGTGCCCGACGCCTGGGCGCAGGACATCGGCAACCCCTCGCCGTACACCGACAACGGCAACCGCTGGGTGAAGTTCCCGACGAGCAAATCGCTGATCAACCCGCGCACCGGCAGGAGCATGAAGACAGGCGTCATCGTCAACATCGAGGACTACGAGCGCATCCTGCGCCCGGCGCTCATCGACTCATACGAGCGCGGCGGCTTCTGCCATGTCCTCGTCGGCTCCACGCAGCGCGGCCGCGCGGAGGCCGAGCCCGAGCAGGTCCCGCGGGCGATCGCCTACTACGAGGAACTCGAGCGGCGCGCGAAGGTCGTGCACGAGGTCTCGCCCTACGCCAAGGGCAAGGGCCCGGTGAAGTTCAACTTCGACTGGACGTTCGACTACTACCCGCGCGCCTTTCACCGGCCCGGCCCGGAGATCACGATCTACCGCCTGCGCGGGGGCGAGTGCGCCAGACAGACCCTCGCCGAGCCGTAACGTTTTCCGACGCGAGAGGCCCTAAGCTCCAACGGTGGCGCTCCTGAGCACCGCGGACACCGACCATCTCAAGCGCGCGATCGAGCTCGCGGAGCACGGGCTCGGACGCGTGCATCCCAACCCGATGGTCGGAGCGCTCATCGTGCTCGACGGCGTGGTCATCGCCGAGGGCTGGCACGACGAGCACGGCGGTCCGCATGCCGAGGTCAACGCGATCGCCACGGCGCAGGGAGCGGATCTCGCCGGCGCCACGCTCTATGTCTCGATGGAGCCGTGCTGCCACCACGGCAAGACGCCGCCCTGCACTGACGCGATCGTCGCCGCGGGTGTCGGCCGAGTCGTCGTCGCGTCGGACGATCCGAGCTCGAAGGCATCCGGCCGCGGGCTGGGGATTTTGCGCGACGAGGGCGTCGAGGTCGAGGTCGCTGAGGGCGACATCGCGTCCCGGGCGCGGCTCATGAACCAGCCGTTTCGCAAGCACGCGCGCAGCGGCCGCCCCTGGGTGCTGTTCAAGTCCGCGATGACGCTCGACGGCAAGGTGGCGACGCGCACCGGCGACTCGCAGTGGATCTCCGACGAATCCAGCCGCGCGCGGGCGCATCGCTGGCGCGCGAGCGTCGACGCGGTCGCCGTCGGCATCGGCACCGCGATCGCCGACGATCCGCGGCTGACCTCGCGCGTCGAGGGCGTCCATCGCCAGCCGCGTCACGTCGTCTTCGACGCCACCGCGCGGCTGCCGCTGGGCGCAAACCTCGTCGCTTCCGCGCCGGCGCTGCCCCTCACGGTCGTCGTCTCGCGGGCCGCCCCCCGCTCGGCGACCGAGGCGCTCGAGCGCGCCGGCGCCGACGTCGTCGTGGCGACCGGGGAGAACGAGCCCGCGCGCGTGCGCTCGGCGCTTGACCAGCTCGGCGCGAGCGGCATAACCTCGATCCTGCTCGAGGGCGGCCCGCATCTCGCCGGCGCGTTCCTCGACGCGGGTGAGATCGACGAGGTGCGCCTCTTCCTCGCCCCGCTGCTGCTCGGCGGCCGCGCCGCCCGCGATCCCCTCGAGGGCGAGGGCGTGGAGCGGATCTCCGAGGCGCTGCGCGCGCTGACGCTCGACTGCGAGCGCGTCGCGGACGATCTGTTGATCTCCGCGCGGCTGCGAGAATGGTGATTCTCGCGAGACGTGATGTCGAGCGCGACGTCAGGGCCCGGGGCCGGAGGTCTCGTCGGAGGTAATGTTTACCGGTCTCGTGGCTGATGTCGGCACCGTCGCGGCCGTCGATCCGACGCCCGCCGGTGTGCGGCTGACGGTGCGCTCGGCGCTTGCTCGCGAGCTGCGCGAGGGCGATTCCGTCGCGGTGAACGGCGTGTGCCTGACCGCGACCGACGCCGACGGCGACCGGTTCGGCGCCGACGTCATGCACGAGACGCTCGATCGCAGCACGCTCGGCGGCGTGCGCGCCGGCTCCAGCGTGAACCTCGAGCTCGCGCTGCGGGCTGCCGACCGCCTCGGCGGCCACATCGTCCAGGGCCACGTTGACGGCGTCGGCACGGTCTGCGAGCTGCGCGAGGACGGCTTCGCGCGGGTCGTGACGATCGACGCGCGACCCGACGTGCTGCGCTACATCGTCGTCAAGGGCTCGATCGCGATCGACGGCGTGTCGCTCACCGTGAGCCGGGTCGACGGCGACGGCTTCGACGTCTCGCTGATCCCCGAGACGCTTCGGCGCACGACGCTCGGCGCCGCCGCGACGGGCACGACCGCGAACCTCGAGGTCGACGTGCTGGCGAAGTACGTCGAGAAGCTCGTGGGGGCGACCGCATGACGCCGAAGACGAAGAGCCCGTTCGCCACGATCGAGGAGGCGCTGGAGGACATCCGCCAGGGCAAGATGGTCGTCGTCTGCGACGACGAGGACCGCGAGAACGAGGGCGATCTCACGATGGCCGCGCAGTTCGCGACGTCCAGGGCGGTGAACTTCATGGCCACCCACGGCCGCGGCCTCATCTGTCTGTCGCTCACGCCGGAGCGCTGCGACGAGCTCGGCCTCGACCTCATGGCGGCGAAGAACGAGTCGCCGTTCGAGACGCCGTTCACGGTCTCGATCGAGGCTCGCGAGGGCGTCACCACGGGGATCTCGGCGCCGGACCGCGCGCGCACGATCCAGGTCGCGATCGATCCCGAGAGCTCGCCGCGCGACCTCGTTCAGCCCGGCCACATCTTCCCGCTGAAGAGCAGGCCCGGCGGCGTGCTCGAGCGCGCCGGCCAGACCGAGGCCGCGGTCGACCTCGCCCGCCTCGCCGGCCTCAACCCGGCCGGGGTCATCTGCGAGGTCATGAACGACGACGGCACGATGGCGCGCGTCGACGACCTCGTGGGCTACTGCGAGCGCCACGGGCTGAAGATGATCACGGTCGCCGACCTGATCGCCTACCGCCGCCGCCACGACAAGCTCATCGAGCGCGTCGTGTCGACGCGGCTGCCGACCGGCTTCGGCGACTTCCAGGCCGTCGGCTACCGCGAGCTCGTGGGCGGCAAGCATCACGTCGCGCTCGTCAAGGGCACCATCGACGGCGAGCGAGACGTGCTCGTGCGGGTGCACTCGGAGTGCCTCACCGGCGACGTCTTTCACTCGCTGCGCTGCGACTGCGGCGAGCAGCTCGAGTCCGCGCTGGCGATGATCGAGCGCGAGGGCCGCGGTGTGCTGCTGTACCTCTCCCAGGAGGGGCGCGGGATCGGGCTGCTCAACAAGCTGCGGGCCTACAAGCTCCAGGAGGGCGGCATGGACACCGTCGAGGCCAACCTCACGCTCGGGCTGCCCGCCGACCTGCGCGACTACGGGATCGGCGCGCAGATCCTCGTCGACCTCGGTCTCAGCTCGATCCGCATCCTCACGAACAACCCGAAGAAGATCCGCGGTCTCGAGGGTTACGGGCTGTCGGTCGCCGAGCAGGTGCCGATCGAGCACATGCCCAATCCACATAACGAAGCCTACCTGCGCGCCAAGCGCGACCGCATGGGCCACACGCTGCATCACCAGGGCGTCGACGTCGACGAGGAGATGCTCCACGACGCCGAGGAGCGCGACGGGCGCGACCGGCGCGACGGCCGCCGATGAGGCTCGCGATCGTCGTCGGTCGTTTCTACGAGGAGCTCGCCGAGCGGCTCGTCGCGAGCGCGACGGAGCGGTTCGAGGAGGCCGGCGCCGACGCGATCGACGTCTTCGACGTCCCCGGCTCCTTCGAGCTGCCGATGGCCGCGCGGATGGCCGCGCAGAGCGGCCGCTACGACGGCATCGCCTGTCTGGGCGCCGTCATCCGCGGCGAGACGTCGCACTACGACCACGTCTGCGCGGAGACCGCGCGCGGGATCCAGGAGGTTGCGCTGAGCACGGGCGTGCCGTGCGGGTTCGGCGTGCTGACGGTCGAGAACATGGAGCAGGCGATGGAGCGTTCGGGAGGCGACAAGCGCGATCAGGGCGCGGACGCCGCCGCGGCGGTGCTCGCGCTCGTTCGGGTTCGCGCCGAGCTGGCGGCGGGTGATGAGAAGCCGTCCAAAGCGAGGTAGGCTGTCGGTCAAATGGAGGAGTTCCTGGCGCTGAGCATCGTCTTCGTCGTCCACGTTGTCGGCGGGCTCATGCTCGTGTGGGGCATCCTCGACGACGACGGGCGCGATCATTGGCGCCGCCGCTGGCGCCGCGGCGGCAAGCAGCCGCCGCGCGATCCGCCGCCGTCGCCCGATGGCGATCGG
>JALZJA010000225.1 GCA_030860005.1 Actinomycetota bacterium | reverse complement strand
CCCTGTGCGCCCGTCGTCTTCGCCGCGTCGAGGGCCGCGCGGAGCGCCTTTCGCTCCTCCGGCTTGGCGAGCTCGACCGCCCGGTCTGCTGCGAGGTTGCCGACGCGCTTCTCGTCCGCGGCGTACGCGAGCTGCGCCAGACGGGCGTAGAGCCGCGCGTTGGGCGGCTTGGTCTCTGCCGTGAGGATCTCCATCGCGCGCACGGCCTTCACCGGCTCGTTAAGGCCCTCCCCGTAGACGCGGACCATCGTGGACGCCAGGCCGGCGTTCGGCTTCTTCGGGTCGAGCGCCAGATAGCGCTCCCAGGACTGCGACGCGAGCTCGAGCCGGGGACGCGCCTTGTCCGTCGTGAAGCCGTCGAGGTTGGCACGCCGGAAGCGCAGGCGCGTGAGCTCCGCCCACACGGCGGGATCCTTGGGATTGGCCTTCGCGTTCTGCGCCGCCCGCTTGAGCTCCTTGTCGAGTCCCTCGTCTGGGCTGCTGTTGGCGCCCCCGTCGCCCTTCAGCGCATCGAGGATGCCGCCGCCGGACGTGTTGCTGCCGATGCCGAGCCCCACGAGACCGACCCCGAGCAGGAGCGCGAGGGTCAGGTAGATGGCTTGCACGGTGCGGCGGCGGCCACGCCCGCGCAGGTCGAACAACATTCGGCGTCAGTCCTTTTGATCTAGATCTCGGTCGGTGGAGAGCAGCTCGGCGAGGTCGTCGTCGTCGCGATCCACGTCGTCGGGATCGTCCGCGTCGTCGTCCTCGTCGACCTCCTCGTCAGCCACGGGCGGCTTGACGCGATCGAGCCACCGTGCAAGCAGGATACTCAGCTCAAAGAGGACGATGAGCGGCACCATCGCGATCGACATCGTGACCGGGTCGGGCGTCGGTGTCGCGACCGCGGCCAGGATGGCGATGCCCAGGATCACGTAGCCGCGGTTCTTGGCGAGCTGCTTGGGGGTCATGACGCGCAGCCGCGTGATCGCGAGCACGCCGACGGGAATCTGGAACAGCAGCCCGATGCCGCCGACGAACAGGACCGCGAACTTGAAGTAGTCCTTGGCCTGAAGCAGGATGTCGAACGAGTCGTCGTTGAAGTTCTGCAGGAACTTCACGGCGCGATCGAGAACGACGAAGTAGCCGAATGCCACGCCGGCGATGAACAGCACGGGCACCATGAGCATCAGCGGCAGCGCGACCTTGCGCTCGCGCGGGCTGAAAGCCGGCAGCACGAACGCGTACGCCTGGTAGAGCAGCAGCGGCATCGCGATCAGCAGTGCCGCGTAGAACGCGATCGTGATCGTGGCGGTGAAGGGCTCCGTCACGCCGAGCGTGACGAGGTTGCGCTGCTGGTTGCGCGGCAGCGTTGCGGCGGCCTGCGCCACCTGCCGGCCGGCGCGAGCGAGCGAGCGCGCCGCTGTGTCGAGATCGCGTTGCTGCGCGGCGCTCAGGTTGTCCGCTTCGCCGAGCGACTCCAGCGTGGATCCCGTCGTGGACAGCGCGGGCGCGGCGACGCGCAGGGCCTCGGCCAGCTCGCGCTGGAAGCGCGCGGACTGCTCCAGCGGGTCCTTGCTCGTCCTCGACGGCTTCTCGAGGTTCTGCGTCGTGCGGACCGGCTTCGTGACGATGTCGAGGATCGCGTTGTTCTGCCAGAAGCACACCGCGAACGCGGCGATGAGCGCCGCAAGCGAGATCACGATTCGCTTGCGCAGCTCGGAGAGGTGGTCGACGAGGCTCAGACGATCCTCGTGGCCTATTGGCCGCAGCGCGGAGGCCATGGTCAGCGCTCAGTCTCGGGTTCGCAGCGCGCAGATGAGCCGCGCGAGCGGCCTACTTCGCGTCCTGCCGTCCCGTGGTCGCCGGCTCGCCGGCCGACGGATCGGACTTCGAGCCGATCGCGGCGGCCTCAGCGTCATCGTCGTCGTCCTTCGAATTGCCGCTGATCGAGTCCTTGAACTCGCGCATCCCATGGCCGAGCGAGCGGCCGAGGTCGGGCAGCCGCTTGGGGCCGAAGATGACCAGGGCGATCACCAGCACGATGATGAGTTCGGTTGGGCCGATGGGCATGAAGGACTCCTCTGCAGTACTGCGCCACAGCGTATCGCGGCCTCGACGGGTGGACGCGGTGTGGACACCGAATGGACACCCCTGGACGGACATTCAAGTTCCTCTCCAGCGTGCCGATGAGGGGGTCATGCAGGAGTTCGAAAAGAGGCCCGAGTCGGATCACACGCAGTACGTCCGCAAGGTCGTTCTGCCGTCGGGCAAGACGATCGAGGTCGTCTCGTTCGACGACCTCGCGCCCGCCGGCGAGGACCTGCACGTCTGCCCCGATTGCCGCTCGGATCTCGTCTACCCAGTCGCTTGGGAAGAGGTGAACCGCTCGTCGTGGGAGGTCACGCTGCGCTGCCCCAACTGCGAGTGGCTCGTCACCGGGGTCTTCGAAGAGGAAGCCATCCAGCGCTTCGACGACACGCTGGACCGCGGCACGGAGGCCCTCATCGCCGACCTGCGCCAGCTCGCGCGGGCCAACATGGAAGAAGCCGTCGAGCGCTTTACCGCCGCCCTGTTCGCCGAGCACGTACTGCCAGAAGATTTCTAGGTAAGCGCTTTCGCCGTCCGGTCATGGCAAGCGCTGACCTCCCGGCGACGTTACACCCGGATCGCCTGCGGCGAACCGGGAAGCTCCTCCCTCAGCCGCGAAGTTCTCCCGCGGCTCTAGGCCCTTCGGGCGGCGACCGAGTCGGCCACGAGATCCAGCGCCGCTCGCTGGCGCTCCGCGAGACCGAGCGTCTGCAGCTCGGCCTTCGCCTCGTCAACGAGAGCATGCGCCTGCATGCGCGCCTCGTCCAGCGCGCCACTGGCCTCGATGACGTCGCACAGCGCCACCGCCTGATCCGCTGTCGTGATGGATCGAAGGCCCACGGCGGCGAGCGCCGGATCGCGCTCACGGGCGAGGATCAGCGGCAACGTGACCGTGCCGTCGAGCAGGTCGGTTCCGCGGTGCTTGCCGGTGACGGACTCCGGCCCCGACATGTCCAGGACGTCGTCGAGCAGCTGGAACGCGAGGCCGATGCGCCGGCCGAAGGCACCCAGCGCCGCCACATCCTGCGTGTCTCGCCGCGCCGCGAGCGCACCGAGCTCGCACGCGGCCTCGAACAGCCGCGCCGTCTTCAGCTCGCAGCGATACTCATAGCGCGCGGCCGTGACCGCAACGTTCCACGCATCCTCACGCTGGAGCAGCTCCCCCTCCGCGAGCGCCGAGCTCGCGCGCGACAGCGCGCGAACCGCCTCGAGCGAGCCCGCCGCGGTGAGCTCGGCGAATGCGCGCGAGAAGAGCAGGTCGCCCGTCGCCACCGCGAGCTCGCGCCCGCCCTGCGACCAGACCGTCGGCACCCCGCGACGCAGCGTCGCAGCGTCGAGCACGTCGTCATGGACGAGCGTCGCCGAGTGCACGAGCTCGACCGCCGCAGCCGCGGCGAGCAGCTCGGCCTCGTCGGCCTCCTGCGCCGGTCCTGCCGCCAGCAGGACGAGCAGTGGCCGCAGGCGCTTGCCGCCCGCGGCGATCGTGGCGCCGGCGTGCGTCGCCAGCACCGGTCCGTGACCGGCTGCGAGCTCGGCAAGCCGTTCCTCGACGCGCCCCAGCAGCGCCGGGATCTGGGGCCCCGCGACCTCGACGATCGCGCCCACGCGCGCTGCGGCGCTCGTCACGCGGCCCCCGCGGCAGATTCGCGACGCGTGCCGACGTGCAGCGCGATGATGCCGCCGGCGGTGAGGACGTAGCGGACATCCAGGCCGCAGGCGTCCATCCGCGCGGCGAGCTCGTGCGGCCCCGGGAAGCGCTTCACGGAGCTGGGCAGGTAGCTGTAGGCCTCGGGGTCGCCCGCGACCCGTCCGATCAGCGGCACCGCGCGGTCAAACCACAGGCGGTAGAACGTCGACAGGGGCGGCCCCGTCGGCGTCGTGATCTCCAGGACGACGACGCGGCCTCCTGGGCGCACGACGCGCGTCATCTCGCGCAGCCCCTGGTCGAGGTCGGAGAAGTTGCGTGCTCCGAAGCCGACCGTCGCCGCGGCGAACGCGCCGTCGGGATAGGGCAGCGCGAGCGCGTTGCCCCATTCGAACGTGATCGGGGCGGCCGCGCCCGGTGCCTTGACGCGAGCGCGAGCGAGCATCTCCTCCGAAAAGTCCGAGCCGGTGACCTCGCCACCTGGCGCCACCCGGCGCGCGAGCTCGATCGCGAGGTCGCCCGTGCCCGTGGCCACATCGAGCACCCGGTCGCCGGGGCGCACCACAGCGAGGTCGACGGCGCGCCTGCGCCAGGCGTGATGCAGGCCGGCGGTCATGACCGAGTTCATGACGTCATAGAAGCCGGCGATGCGGTCGAACATCGCGCGGACTTGTGGCTCTTCCAGCGTGCCTTCGGTCATGTAAGAACGGTTTCGCCGTCCGGTCGCCGGAACCGGCGACCTCCCGGCGACGTTACGCCCGGGTCACCTGCGCGACCCGGGAACCCCGCGCGGAGGATGGATCATCACTTCAGCTGCGCGAGGAACTCGACCGCGCTGTCGAACTTCTCCGGCGGCAGTTTGCGGAACGAGGGCATCGGCGCCGACGGCTCGATGAGCGTGCGCTGGATCGCCTGGCGCGGCAGGCGATCGCCGATCTCGGTCAGCTCCGGGCCGGGACCGGTGTTGCCGTTGTGCTCGATCTTGTGGCAGCCCAGGCAGCCGGACTGCGCGACGACCAGCTTGCCCGCCTCGTACTTCTTCAGCGTCTCGCCGCCCGCGACCTGGACGGCGGCCGGCGTCTTGACCTCGATCAGGTTCGGCGAGAGTGCGACCGCGCCCTCGTAGGTCAGGAAGGCCATCGCGGCGATCGTGAAGAAGGCCCCGGCCATCGCGATCGGGCGCCGCTCGGGGCGCCGTTCGGGGCTGCGGTCATAGAACGGCAGCAGGAACAGCATGATCATCGCGAGCGTCGGGACGCCGATCGCCGCGAGCGGCACGAGCGACGGCGGCTTGATGACCCGCAGGACCTCGAACAGGAAGTAGAAGTACCACTCCGGCCGCGGCGTGTAGGTCGTCGTCGTCGGATCGACCTTCGGTCCGAGCTCCGCGCCGAGGACGATCGACATCACGATGATCGAGATCATCACGACGACCGCCATGCCGGTGTCCTTGGCGACCGCGTAGGGGAAGAACGGCTTGCCCTGGGACTTCAGGATCGAGTACTCGCGAAGGTACGCCTCCTTTTCGCGGCTGTTCACGGCCGATCCATGCTCCTACGCCTCGTCTGAGCGCAAGTCGGGATCCTTGTCCGCCCTCAGCCACGGCGGAGCCGTCGTCCCCTGACGGGCGACGAGATACAGGTGCGCGCCGATGAGCGCCGCGATCAGGCCGGGCAAGATCAGCATGTGGATCGAATAGAAGCGCGCCAGCGTCGTGGCCCCGAACTCGGGGCCGCCGCGCAGGAAGTCCGCGAGATAGGGACCGACGAGCGGGCTCGTCCCCTGGATGGCGACGCCGACGACGGTCGCCCAGTACGACTTCTGGTCGAACGGAAGCAGGTAGCCGCTGAACGACATGAGCAGCGTGAGGACGAGCAGCACCACCCCGATGATCCAGTTCATCTCGCGCGGGTACTTGTAGGCGCCGAAGAAGAACGTGCGGGCCATGTGCAGGAAGATCAGGACGACCATCACGCTCGAGCCCCATTTGTGCATGCCGCGCACGAACTCACCGAGGAAGACCTCGTTCGTCAGGTGGCGCATCGACTCGTACGCCCGCGTCGGGTTCGGGTCGTAGTACATCGCCAGGAAGACGCCCGTGACCGTCTGCGAGAGGAACGCGAACATCGTCGCCGAGCCGAGCGTGTAGAACCAGTTCGTCCCGCGCGGCACCTTGCGGAACATGAGCCAGCGCGCGCCGCCCGACAGCGCCGTGCGCTCGTCGATCCAGTCGACGGCGGAGACCCCGGCCTGCTTGAGCGGCTTTGAGCCCTCGGTGGGCGTGCCGTTCTCCTCGCTCGGCCCCTTCGGGCGCGGGCGCAGCGCATTCGGGGGTGCTGGGAGCTTGAGCTTTGCCATCTAGGTCCCCGGCAGCTTGCGGATCGTCGGGCGCGCGGGGAACATGTACTGGCCGATGCCGTCCACGGGCTGGCCCGGCTCGCGCGGAGAGAGGCGCTTGCCCTCGGCGTTGACGCTGTAGCGCGGGCCGATCTCGACGAGTCCCTCGCGCATGCGCGTGTAGAAGCGATCGAGCGGACGGACGGGCGGGCCGCCGGTGACCTTGCCCTCCGTGTCGTAGGAGCCCCCGTGGCACGGGCAGAGGAACTGCTCGGACGCGGGCACGTAGCGGACGGG
>JALZJA010000223.1 GCA_030860005.1 Actinomycetota bacterium | reverse complement strand
GGGCCGCGGTAGCGGCCGCGGGTGATCGCGGCCCGGGGCGCGATCGGCCGGCGCCGGCGGGACCGGCAGCTCGGGCCGCACGGGCTCCTCGGGCGGGAAGACATCTTGCTCGGGGCGGCCGGCCAAGAGCGCCTCGAACTCGCCCTTCTCGATCGTCTCGCGCTTGACGAGGACCTCGGAGATCAGCTCGAGCGAGCCGCGATGACCGGCGAGGATGTCGCGCGCCTGCTGGTGGGCAGACTCGACGATGCGGCGGATCTCGTCGTCGATCTCACGCGCGATCTCGTCTGAGTAGTCGGGCTCGGAGGAGAACTCGCGGCCAAGGAAGGGCTGGCCGTGGTCATGGCCGAAGACGCGAGGACCGAGCTTCTCGCTCATCCCGAAGCGCATCACCATCTGCTTGGCGGTCGCGGTGACCTTCTCGAGGTCGTTGGAGGCGCCGGTGGTGATCTCGCCGAAGACGATCTCCTCCGCCGCGCGTCCGCCAAGGGTCATGGCCATCGTGTCGGTCAGCTCCGCGCGGGTGGTGAGGAACCTGTCCTCCTGGGGCAGCGAGATCGTGTAGCCGAGCGCCTGGCCGCGGGCGATGATCGAGATCTTGTGGACGGGGTCGGCGTTTGGCAGGTAGTGCCCGACGATCGCGTGGCCCATCTCGTGGTAGGCGGTGATCAGCCGCTCCTTCTCCGACATCACGCGAGTCTTCTTCTCGGGTCCCGCGATGACCCTCATGATCCCTTCCTCGAGCTCGTTCTGGCCGATCTCTCTGCGGGCGCTGCGCGCAGAGAGAAGGGCGGCCTCGTTGACTAGGTTCGAGAGGTCGGCGCCCGTGAAGCCCGGCGTCTGGCCGGCGAGGACGTCGACATCGATCTCCTTGGCCAGCGGCTTTCCCCGCGTGTGGACCTCGAGGATCTTCGCGCGGCCCTTGCGGTCGGGGCGGTCGACGACGATCTGGCGGTCGAAGCGCCCGGGACGCAGGAGCGCGGGGTCGAGGATGTCTGGCCGGTTGGTGGCGGCGATGAGGATGATGTTGTCCTTCATCTCGAAGCCGTCCATCTCGACCAGGAGCTGGTTGAGGGTCTGCTCGCGCTCGTCGTGGCCGCCGCCCATACCGGCACCGCGGTGGCGGCCCACCGCGTCGATCTCGTCCATGAAGATGATGCAGGGGCTGTTCTGCTTGGCCTGCTCGAAGAGGTCGCGCACGCGGCTGGCGCCGACGCCGACGAACATCTCGACGAAGTCAGACCCGGAGATCGAGAAGAACGGCACGCCGGCCTCGCCGGCGACGGCTCGCGCGAGCAGCGTCTTGCCGGTGCCCGGAGGGCCGAAGAGCAGCACGCCCTTGGGGATGCGGGCACCGAGCGCCTGGAACTTCTTCGGGTTCTCGAGGAACTCCTTGATCTCGTGGAGCTCTTCGACGGCCTCGTCAGCGCCCGCGACGTCGCGGAACGTGATCTTCGGCGAGTCGACGCTCATGCGCTTGGCGCGCGACTTCCCGAAGGACATGACCTTCGAGCCGCCGCCTTGCATCTGGTTCATGAGGAAGATCCAGAAGCCGATGAAGATGAGGAACGGCAGGACGTACGTCAGCAGCGAGAGCCAGCCGCTCGTGCGCGTGCCCTTGATGCCAAACGACTCGATCTTGTTGCCCTGCTCCGCGCGCAGCAGCTGAGACGCCAGCGTGTCGCCATAGGCGGTGGGGAAGCCGATCCGGTACTCCGTCTTGTCCCGCTTCTTGACGAGCAGCTCGTTGCTCTTGTTGCGCATCTCGATCGACTTGATCTGCCCGTTGTTGAGCTGATGCGTGAACTGCCCGAAGTCGGGGTCCTTCTTCTTGTTCGGGTTGCTGATGAGCTGCTGCGCGAAGAACGCCAGGATCACGACGATCAGGATCGGGAAGGCGGCGCTCTTGGAAAAGCGGCTCATGCGGAGGCATTTCGCGAGGACACGAGTCAGCCAGCATAACACCGGCCTTTGGGCATCCTGGCCGATAGTAGGGGGCCCGAAGGCCGTCCTGGCGCGCCTACGTCTGCCCTGCCAGCGCCGCCACGTAAGGCAGGTTCCGGTAGCGCTCGCGGTGATCGAGGCCGTAGCCGACCACGAAGCGATTGGGGATCTCAAAGCCCACGTAGCGTGGCTCGAGCTCGACCTTGCGCCGCTCGGGCTTGGTCAGCAGGGCGCAGACCTCGATCGACTCGGGGTTGCGCGCGCCGAGGCTGCGCAACAGGTATTGCAGCGTCAGCCCGGAGTCGATGATGTCCTCGACGATCAGCACGTGGCGGCCCTCGAGCGCGACGTCGAGGTCCTTCAGGATCCGCACGACCCCGGAGGAGTCGGTCGTCGAGCCGTAGCTCGCCACGGCCATGAAGTCGACCTCGCAGGGCGTGTCGATGTGGCGCATGAGGTCCGACAGGAAGAAGACCGCGCCCTTCAGGACGCCGACGAGCAGCAGATCGCGGCCCTTGTAGTCCTCCGAGATCCGCTGGCCGAGCTCGCGCACCCGCCGGGAGAGGTCATCTGGCTGGACGAGGATCTCCCCGACGGCGTCGTCGCGCATCGCGTCGGAGTCTAGGTGCGGATCGCCACGACGACGTGATTGGACGCTCCGCGCCGGCTCGACCATCTGGCGCTACAGCGGGGTGAGCCACATCACGCGGGATGCTCGCTCGGCGCCGATGCGCCCGTCGGCGTGCGCTCGACGCGCAGAACGCCACCGTCGACGACCGCGCGCGCCCCGTCGCCGAGATCCAGTGCCCCGTCGTCGAGCGCGAGGATGTCATCCAGGCGACCGGGTGCGCGAGCGCACAGGCGCCCCGCCGCGTCCTCGGCGAGGCGACGCACGATGAGGCGCGCCAGCGCCGGCGGCAATGCCGCCAGATGGGCGACCTCGATCCGGTCGCGGCCGGCGAGCGCGGTGGCGACAACCTCATCGAGGACCGCCGCCTCCTCGCGCAGCAGCTGCGCCGTGCGCACGACGTTGGCCTCGGCCGCGGGATGCAGCTCGCGCAGCGCGGGCACGAGGTTGGCGCGCGCGCGGTTGCGCGCGTAGGCGAGGTCGTCGTTGGAGGCGTCCTCGCGCCACGCGAGTCCGCGGGCCGTGCAGTGCGCGACGGTCTGCGCGCGCGTGAACCGCAGCAGCGGACGGACGAGCAGGCCGTCGCGCTCGGGCATGCCCAGCAGCGCGCGGCGCCCCGGCGAGGCGGCCAGGCGGTACAGGATCGTCTCGGCCTGGTCGGTGGCGGTATGGCCGGCCGCGAGCTGCGCGCCACGGGCGCCAGCGGCGCGAGCGCCCGCTCCGAGGCGCACGTCACGCGCCCACGCCTGGAGGTTGCCGGCATCCTGCGGGCGCTCGACGGCCTCGACCTCGAGCGCCACGCCGAGCTGCTCGCACAGCGCGCGACAGTGGCGCTCATCGGCGGCTGCCTGCTCGCGCAGGCCGTAGTTGACGTGCAGCGCGCTGACCGCGTCGGCGCCCGCGATCCTCACGGCGAGGTCGATCAGGCAGACGGAATCGCGGCCGCCGGAGAGCAGCACGACCACCGGCGCCCCGGCCCGCAGCAGGCCCGTCGGGCGAACGTCCGCCAGCAGGTCCATTGATCCGAGTCTAGATCGGTTTCGCCGACCACCCGCTGCGCGGGCGGTGCCCGTCGCCGGAACCGGCCACCTCCCGGCGACGAGTCCCATCGGGATCCCTTAGGGATCATTCCCAATAGGCAGCGGGCCGGGGCGACCCGAGACTGCTCTCATGACCTCCACTCCTCACACCCCAGCTTCTCCACCGCCCGATCCGGTCCCCCGGCGCTTCACCCGCTCCCGCAGCGATCGCATCATCGGCGGCGTCTGCGGTGGGCTCGCCCGCTACTTCGGGATCGATCCGATGCTCGTGCGGCTCGGCGCGGTTGCGCTCGTGCTGCTCGGCGGCGTCGGCCTTGTCGTCTATGCCGCGGCGCTGGTGCTCGTCCCCGTCGACGACGAGGTGCCGTCGGAGCCGCTGAGCACGCGCGACCGCGCGGTTGCGATCGCGCTCGTGCTCGCGCTGACGATCACCGGCCTTGTCATCGGCGGCTTCGGCTTCTTCCTCGGCGGCGCGCTCGTACCGCTCGCGTTCGTCGCGCTCGGCGCGCTCGCCGTGTGGTGGCTCGTATCCGGCGAGCGCCCGGGCGGCGGCGCGGCCGACATCGTCCGCCAGGCAGCGAAGGGCTTCGGGGTGCTCGTCGGCTGCGCGATCCTCGCCTTCGCAAGCTTCTTGGCCAGCGGCCTGGGCGGCGGGGTCGTCATCGCAGCGCTGGTCATCGCCGCGGGCGCGGCGCTCATCGCCGCGGCGTTCAAGGGCGGGGCGCGCTGGCTCGTGCTGCCCGCGCTGGCGATCGCGCTGCCGCTGGCGTTCGTGTCCGCGGCGGGCATCGACCTCGAGGGCGGCTTCGGCGAGCGCCACGAACGGCCGAACTCGCTATCGGAGCTGCGCGAGGGCTACAAGCTCGGCGCCGGCGAGCTGATCGTCGACCTGCGCGACCTCGAGCTGCCGCCGGGCGACCATCCCCTGTCGGTCGATGTCGGCGCGGGCCGCGCGCTCGTGCTCGTCGACGAGGACGTCTGCGTGGCGACCCGGGCCACCATCGGTATGGGCGGCGTGTCGGTCTTCGATCGCGACAGCGGCGGGATCGACGTCGACTGGAAGAACGCGCGGCGCGCGGCGGCAAAGACCCCGCGGCTCGTCGTCGACGCCGACCTGGGCATGGGCATGTTCGAGGTGCGCCACCGCGACGATGGCGGGCACCGCTTCGGGCGGCGCCGCTTCGACGAGGACGCGAGCGAGCGCAACAGCGCCTGCATGACGACGACGACAGCGAGCGCCGGTGCGTCGACCGGGTAAGCCCGAGCCGCTGTCGCTCGCAGCAGGCCTCGTGCTGGTCGCCTTCGGCACGGTCCTGCTGCTCGACCGGGCCGGCGAGATCAACCTCAGCTTCGGGGCCATGGCGCCGATCGCCTTCGCGGCGATCGGCGTCGTTCTCGTGGCGAGCGGGCTCTCCCGCCGGGATTGAGCGGACGCGATGATGAGCGAGATGGCGACGACGACACATGAGCGGCCGGCGGCGCCGCTGCGCGATCTGCGCCGGGATCCGAAGGCCGGATTGCTCGCCGGGGTCTGCGCCGGCCTCGGGCGGCGCCTGGACATCGACCCGCTGCTGCTGCGGATCGTCTTCGCCCTCACGACGCTCGCAAGCGGCGTCGGCGCGGTCGCCTACGTGTTCGCGTGGATCATGCTTCCGACCGAGGGACAGGCGACTCGCGCCGCGGCGACAGGCGATCGGGAGCGGTCCGACGGAGGTCGCCGGGCGGCGGCCGAGGTGACGGCCGGGGTCGGCTTCCTGCTGCTCGCGACGCTGCTCGCCTTCCGCGAGCTCGGCCTGCCGTTCTCCGATCTGCTGATCTGGCCGCTCGTGCTCGTCGCGGCCGGCGGCGCGCTGATCTGGCGCCAGTCGGTCGGCGCGCCGGACGCACGCGACGCCGCGGCCGCCGCGGGGA
>JALZJA010000136.1 GCA_030860005.1 Actinomycetota bacterium | reverse complement strand
CCCGGTGAGATCTGCCAGTTCGACGTGTGGGAACCGAAGAAGGAGATCGCGGTCGGCCATGGGCAGACGCGCCAGGCCTACGTTGTCGTTGCGTGCTTGGGCTACTCGCGTGCCGGTGCGGGCGCGGTGATCTTCTCCAAGCAGACCCCGGACCTTTTGTTCGGGATCCGGCGCTGTTTGTGGTCGCTGGGCGCGTTGGCGCAGACGCTGGTCTGGGATCGTCAGGCCGGCCTGCACGCGACGGGTGGCCGGCCGACCGAGGAGTTCGCCGCGTTCTGCGGGCAGTTGCGCGTCGACTGGCACTTCTGCGATGCGCGTGACCCGCAGGCCAAGGGCGTCGTCGAGCGCCTGCAGGACTTCATGGAACGCTCCTTCGAACCCGGCAGGACGTTCGCGAACGAGCTGGACTTTCAGTTGCAGCTGGACTGCTGGTTTTCAGATCGCGCGAACGCGCGGATGCACAAGACGCTGCGCGCCCGTCCGATCGACCGCCTGATCGAGGAACGCCAGGTGATGGCGCCACTGCCCGCGACCATGCCGGACACCGACCGGCGGTGGGTGCTGCGCGTTCCACCGGATCCGTTTCTGCGCTTCGATACCTGCGACTACTCCCTCGATCCCGGCCTGGTTGGCCGCCGCGTCGACGTTCGCGTCAATGAGCGTGAGATCACCGCGGTCGCGCTGGACGGCGGTGAGATCGCGTGCCGACACCCGCGGTCGTTTGCCAAGCACCGCACGATCACCGCGCTCGAGCACGCCCGCACGCTGAAGACTCACCGCGGCGAGCGGCGCGGCGAGCCCGCCGTCGAGGTTCGCTCGCTCGCGCTCTATGACGAGCTGATCGCATGAGCCGCCCGTCATCGGAGCTCGCGCATCTGTTCCGCGCGCTCAAAGCCCCTGCGGCGGCTCGGGCGTTGCCGAAGCTCGCCGATCGCGCCCGCGAGGAGCAATGGAGCTACGAGCAGTTCGCCGCGACGTTGCTCAAGACGGAGATCGACAGTCGTGACAGCCACGGCGGGCAGGCCCGCATCAAGGCCGCACGGTTTCCGGCGCGCAAGACGATCGAGGAGTTCGACTTCGCCTTCCAAGCGTCGCTGCGCCGCGACACGGTGCTGCACCTCGCCCAACTGGACTTCCTCGCCGGCAAGGAGAACATCGTGCTGTTGGGCCCGCCGGGCACCGGGAAAACACATTTAGCTGTGGCGTTGGGGATCCGCGCGTGCCTCGCCGGCCAACGCGTCGCGTTCAAGACCGCGACCGAGTGGGTCGCCCTGCTCGCCGACGCCCAACGCCACAGCCGCCTCGATGACGAGCTCGCCCGGCTGCAGCGCATTCCCTTGTTGATCTGTGACGAGGTTGGCTACATCCCGTTTGACCCGCAGGCCGCGAACCTCATGTTCATGCTCGTCGCGCGCCGCTACGAACGCGCCAGCCTGATCGTGACCAGCAACAAGCCGTTCAGTGCGTGGGGCGACATCTTCGGCGACGAAGTCACCGCGACCGCGATGATCGACCGCCTCGTTCATCACGCCGAGATCCTCTCCCTCAAGGGCGATTCCTACCGCCTCAAGGGCCGCGACCTCGCCCGCCCACCGGCCGCGAAACAGGCCCAAACGGCCTGACCGATCCATCCAGGCCGTCTCGCCGAGGGCCGCAGAACGCTTCTACGAGCCTCGATCCTGAGCGAGCATCCCCATCCGACCCCCGCCGGCGGCTCGCGCGCGGTGAGCGCCGCTACGGCTCGCCCTCGGGCTCGCCTCCGCGACGCTCACCGCGACCACAGGGGGTCAGTTTTCGACCGGCGCCAGGGGGTCAGTTTTCAACCGGCCTTGACACCTACGTGCTTCTGCCCGGAAGAACTCGGAGGGGCGACCTACTTTGAGCCGGTCACTGCTGAGTTGAGCGACTGGATGCCCACACACGAGCACTATCCAATCTCCAAGCAGGACGGCGGCAAGGAAGCAGTGGACAACGCGATCCTGGCGCACCGCCTGTGCAACCGCATCGACTACTCCATCCGTGTGGGTCGTTCACACGCAAGAGATCTCGAACGGATTAGAGAGGCCCGCGAGGAGGCGATCGCCCTGAGGCAGCAACGCGGCAACTGACGCTGCCGCTCTGAGGCACGACGCGCACTTTCCCCCGGCCTCCGGTGACAGTGCGCCTTGTCGCGCAGACGAGCACTCTCGCCGGGCCGGACGCAGCCCTGGAGACGAATAGCGACTGAACGATGTCGGCAAAGAAGCGCTTCTCGGCTGTGCCGTACGACCACCGTCCGCAGAGCCCGTCCGGTGGAGTCCTCCGGATGGACCGGCTACGACAACCAGGAGGACTGGCAAGACCTCTTCGGGACGCCGGCGATCGTCACCGTCACGGGGCGAGCTTCACGTCCTCGTCGCCGAACACCGCGTGGATCTCGAGTTGACCTCCGAGCGCTTCGATGTAGCGCTCGAGGGTCGAGAGTCGCACGTCGGTCTCCTTCTCGATTCGCGAGATGTTCGGGCGCGATGTCTCTAGGTGCTCGGCGACCGTGGCCTGGCTGATGCCGCGCATCTCGCGCAGCTCGGCGAGTGCAACCTCCAGGCGCATCGCGCGCTTGATCGTGTCGACTCGCTTGCGCGCGTCCGCGTCGAGGGGACGGCGCTTGCGGATGTCATCGAGTCGCGTGGGCATCAGGCCAGCCCTTCATGTTGCAGGTGGTCGTCGTAGAGCTGATCGGCGATCGGGATGTTGCGCTCGTACCATCCGCTCCAGTCACCGGTCTTGTCACCGCCCACGAGCACGATCGCGCGTCGCTTGGGATCAAACGCGAACAGCGCCCGTAGGTGACCGCCGAACGAGCGCAGCTCCTTCATGTTGTGGTGCCGCGAACCTTCGATCCGGTCGGCGGCCGGCCGGCCAAGCGTAGGTCCGCGCTCTTCGAGCAATTCGACGGCAGCCATGATCGCCTCGTAGTCGGGGTCGCTGAGCCCGAGGATCCACTGCTTCGCATACGCGGTGAAGTAGACGTCCCAGCTCACGCGGTGGCCTCAGGGTAATGCATGCATTTCGGCAATGCAATCGTTACCGAACGCGGGCGGGCTCGACGGCGGGCTCGGCGAGCGCGAGCGCACGGGTGAAGCGCTCCGCCATCTCGCCGGCCGACCGCGCATGCAGGTAGCGCTCGGTCGTCGTGATGCGCGAGTGGCCCATCGCCGCCTTGACCGAGGCGAGGTCGATCCCGCCGGCGACCAGCAGCGATCCATACGTGTGCCGCAGGTCGTGGAAGCGCAGCGGGCGCAGGCCGGCGCGGTCGCGCGCTCGCTCGACCCGACGCCGCACCGCGGACCCGTCGAGGCGGCGGCCGAGCCGGTTGACGAACACGTAGTCGTCGGCGCTCGTGAAGTCGCCGCGCTGCGAGAGGCGGTCGAGCGCGCCGGCCGCCTGGTCGGGCAACGGGACCTCGCGCGCGCGACGGGACTTCGTGGACGTGGCCTCGACATCGGCGCTGACCGACCGGGACACGACGAGCTTGCGCAGGCCGAAGTCGACGTCGCGCCAGCGCAGCGCGACGAGCTCCCCCCGCCGCAGACCGGCGTACGCGGCGACGTGGACGAGCTCGGCGTCTTGCCGATCTTCCGCTGCTCGCGCGGCCGTCTCCTCGTCGCTGACCGCTGGCGCCTTGGGATCGCGATGCACGCCCGCGGCCAGCGCGCGGGCGAGGGCCTCGACCTCTTCCGGCGAGTAGAAATCCAGCCGCGCACGCTCGGGCTCAGGTCGGTGGTCGGCCGCACGCGCTGGGTTGTGAGGGAGCGCGAACGTGGATTCCCGGCAGCCGTAGCTATAGATCGCGGAGACGAGCTGCCGCTGCCTGTTTACGGTGCGCGAAGAGACGCCGTGCGCACCGATGTCCGCGAGCAGCCGATTGATCTCGCGCGTGGTCACCTCCGCCGCCGGCCGGTCGCCGAGCGCGCCCATGATCGCGCCACGGTGCGATCCAGAGCCGCGACGGTGGCGCGCGCCTGACTCGGCCAGCGAGTAGCGGTGATCGCGCAGCGTCGCCGGCTTCGCATCTCGCACGTGCTCGAGCCAGTCCAGGTAGGCGAAGGCGACTTGGCGGAAGGTGACGGGCGCGTTCGCGGCGCGTTGCGCCGCCACCGCGCGCTCACCCAGCTCGCGCTCGACCTCCCGCACGAGCCGGTCCTTGGCGACGATCGCGGCGTGCTCGTCGAGGTAGCCCGGCTTCGGACGGCCCCGCCGGCGCCGAAACCCGCCCGCCTCGTCGCGCTCGAGCCACGCGAGCCCGAGCCGGCGCTTCATCGTCGTGAGCACGCCGTCCGCGTCGCGGTGGCGCCAGCGGCTTCATAGACGAGCGCGCCATCTCGGGTCGCTCCGACCACGAGCCAAGAGCGCGGAACATCCTCTTGAAGTACCTTGTTCGACACCACGCGGCCGACAATACCGGACCGGAGTAGCGCTAGAGTAGCGCAAATGCAGAGTAGCGCTCGGAGTAGCGCTTGACTCGAAAACAGCCGCAGATACAGGCCTTTTCTGCTCTCAAACGCTCCCAAACTCCGCGTGTCAGAACCCCCTTCTCCGGCTGTCACGCCGGAGGTCGCGGGTCGAGTCCCGTCGCTCCCGCTTCGGAAAGCCCTGCATGTCTCAGCCCGGATTCATGCCGTCCGATGGCCCATACATCTGTAGACGGCTCGGCGGCTCGCCTGCCCAAGCGACTAGGCAACGAACGCTTACTCCACCCGGACCGGAGGCGACGGCGGCAGCGCGCGGGGATGGAAAGCCCAGAAGCCGTCAGCGCCGCTTTGCGCCCGCAGATTGTCAACGGAACCGAATAGTGCAGGGGACCGACCGGCGAGCGCTCGCTTCGTTCCGCCACCTGCCGTGCTCCGGCCAGCTGCGACGGCTCGACTGCTAGGTCTCACGGATCCTCCCGTCTACAACGCGATCGGACGGGTTGAGGCCGCGGGGATTCTCCGCGAGGCGACGGGTCGCCAGCGCGGGAAG
>JALZJA010000130.1 GCA_030860005.1 Actinomycetota bacterium | reverse complement strand
AGAAACCCTTACAACGCAGGTACTTTCGACGATGGAGCCAGCCGGGATCGAACCGGCGACCTCCTGCTTGCAAAGCAGGCGCTCTCCCAACTGAGCTATGGCCCCTGGCGGGATTCTACGCGGCGCTCAGCAGCTCGCCGGAGACCCGATCGGCCGCGTCGCCCACGCCGCCGAGCAGCCGTCGCGAGAGCTGCGCGCGGCGAAAGAACAGCGGGGCGTCGTGCTCCCATGTCGCCCCGATCCCGCCGTGGACGGAGATCATCGCGCGGCTCGCGTAGTCGAGCGCGTGGCCGGCCGCGGCCCGTGCCGCGCTGGCGGCGAGCGGGAACTCGTCACGGCCGTCCTCGTACGCCCAGCCCGCGTAGACGAGTAGCGAGTAGGCGTTCTCGCGCAGGCGCAGGACCTCGACGAGGCTGTGCTTGACCGCCTGGTAGGAGCCGATCGCGCGTCCGAACGTGAAGCGCTCCTTGGCGTACTCGACCGATACGGACAACGCGGTCTCGGCGGCTCCGAGCGACTCCGCGGCGAGCAGCACCTGCTGCAGGTACCACGCGCCGGCGAGCGCGTCGGCGTCGATCGCGTCAAGCGCCACGCCGCGGGCGCCATCGAAGGTGACGTGGCCGAGCCCGCGCGTCGCGTCGTAGCGCATGACCGGTTCGACGATCACCCCGTCGCCTGCTCCGCCGGTCGCGACCGCGACCGCCGTGCCGGCGACCGTCGTCGCGGCGACGACGAAGCCGTCGGCGCCGGGAGCATCCGGCACAAAGGCGACGGTGCCGTGCAGCGCGCCGCCGCCGTCGACCGTCGGCGCCGGCGCACGCACCGAGCCGCTGCGCGATTCGACGGTCCAGTCGGTCGTGACGTCGCCCGGCGGCCGCGCCGGGACGAAGCACCCGCGCCGCATCCCGTCCGCCAGCTCGGCGACGATGTCGCCGGCTCCCGCCCGGTTGGCCAGCGCGGATGCCGGCAGGTGGCCGAGCAGGGGCACGCCGGCGAGCACGCGCCCGGCCTCCATCATCACGAGCGCTGCGTCGAAGGCGCCGAGACCCGCTCCGCCCTGGTCCTCGCTGACGAGCAGGCCGGTCCAGCCGGCCTCGCGCGCGGTCGGCCACAGGTCGGGCAGCGCCGCCGGGTCCTCGAGCGCCTCGCGTGCCGCGGCAACGGTCTGCACGCGCGAGAGCGCGTTGCGCGCGGCCTCGCGCAGGAGGGTCTGCTCGTCGGTGAGCTCGAGGTTCATGGCCGGCCGCCACCGGTCGCCTCGGCTCCGGCCATGGTCGAGCAGCGATCTGATGTCACGAGGACACCGCCGCGCGCTCCTTCGCACGCAGCTCGGAGAACGGGATCCCCTTGTCGAGGCGTGGTTCGGGCGGCAGCCCGAGCACGCGCTCGCCGATCGTGTTGCGCAGGATCTCCTCGGTGCCGCCGGCAGACTTCAGCCCGGGCAGGAACGAGATCATGTATGCCCACTCGCTGTCCGCCTCGAGCGCGTCGGGACCGAGCACGTCGGCGATCAGGTCGCCGGCCTCGATCGCGGCCTTGACCGTCGTGACCTTCGCCAGTCCGGACTCCGGTCCCGGGATCTGCCCGTGCTGGAGCGCGCTCAGCGTGCGGTAGCCGGTGAACTTCACGGCCAGCAGCTCCACCGAGAGCTCGCCGAGCCGGCGCCGCACCTCCGAATTGCCGCGCGCGTGCTCGTCGGCCGCGATCGCCTTGGCGAAGCGCTCGGTGCGATAGCCGAGCGACTCCGAGCCCAGCCCGATCGTCAGGCGCTCGAACATGAGCGTCGTCATCGCCGTCCCCCAGCCGCCGCCGAGCGGCCCGCAGACCGCGTCGGCATCGAGCGCGACATCGTCGAAGAAGACCTCGTTGAACTCGGCCTCGCCCGAGATCTGGCGCAGGCCGCGGATCGTCACGCCGGGAGCGTCCATCGGGACGATGAACATCGTCAGGCCCTTGTGCTTGGGCACGTCGGCGTCGGTGCGCGCGAGCAGCAGCCCGTGGGCGGCAAAATGCGCGTTCGTCGTCCACACCTTCTGGCCCGACAGCCGCCACGACCCGTCGTCCTGGCGCGTCGCCCGCGCCTGCACGGCAGCGAGGTCCGAGCCCGCCGCCGGCTCGGAGAACAGCTGGCACCAGACCTCGTCACCGTGCAGCATCGGGCCGAGGTAGCGCGCCTTCTGCTCGTCGGTGCCGTGGGCGATGATCGTCGGGCCGAGCATCCCGACGCCGATCACGTCGAGGATGCCGGGCAAGCCGGCGAGAGCGATCTCCTGGCTGACGATGACCTGCTCGACCGGTCCGAGCCCCTGGCCGCCGACCTCCAGCGGCCAGGTCACGCCCGCCAGACCGGCCTTCGCAAGCGTTCCCTGCCAGGCCTTGCGCCCCGCGATGATCGCCGGCTCGTCGTCACCCTGCAGCGTCGGCGCCTCGTCCGCGTGCTCCTCCAGCCACGCGCGCACCTTGGCGCGATATCGAGCCTGGTCGGGAGTGTCGTTGAGATCCACGGACGGTCTCCTTGGGCTTTGGCTGACTGGCCAGTCGGCAGTTTGGACGATACAGGCGCAGGTGCCGGCCCGCGAAACCGCTCTCCCGCGCGCGGGCGCGGGCACGCGCGCCGCCCGCGTATGCCCCGACCCCCAACCCGACCGCTCCTGCGATGGCGGGTCAGCGGGGCTTGCGTCCCGGCCGCGGCCGGGCCTCGAGCCCCGAGCTCTCGTCGCAGCGCGCCAGGAAGCCGTCGAGAATCTCGTGCATAGACCGCAGCTCGGCCGCTGCATCGTGGAGGCGCTCCTCGCCCGTGCGCGTGAGCTGGTAGGTGCGCCGATCAGGTCCCCCGCTGGAGGATTGCCAGGCCGAGCGGACGAGGCCGGCGGCCTCCAGCGCGCGCAGCGCGCGGTACAGGCGCCCCGGATCGTCGCGGTTGAATCCCAGCGGACGCAGGCGCTCGCGCAGCTCGTAGCCGTGCGCCGGGCTTTCATGCAACAGCAGCAGCAGGCACGGGCGGAGGAAGTTCTTCGGCAGGACGTGCCGGGCCAGATCCGCGTCGACCGCCATCGCGCTCACGGTACCAAGACCGGCTCTGAGCGCCTCCGGCGGCCCGGAGCGCACGCAAGCCAGCCTTATCTCGCGCTTATGTCGGCATTATGGGAGGCAGAGATTCGTCCGCGACGAATATCGATATTGCCCTGCAAATCGACGGTTTCGGGAGGTAGGAGCACAGGAGGCGCCCGCGGTCGGCTGGACAATCCGGGCCGCGTTGTACTAGTGTCGCGGGCGGAACTTGGCTGGGTCGGGGTAGAGGGTGACAGGCCGAGACCCGGAGAGTGAGCCACTAGGGAGCGAGCAACTGGCCGGACGGGGCTGATGCCGTGGTCGGGCAGGGGCAGAAAACAGAGGGAGGCCACAGTGCTTAGACGGCCCGGCGCATTGGCGCCATACCGGGGGAGCGTGCCGTGCCGACGCTAAAGCGCACGCGTACTCCGCAGCAGCAGGCGCAGCGCAGCGCCGCTAAAGGTCGCGCTGGCGGCGGCGGCGGCGGCGGTCGTATTACGACCGCTGGCGGCGGCGGCGGCGCTATCGCCATCAACCTGGTCATCCTCGTGCTGGTGGCAGTAGCGGTCATCATCGCGGCGGGCCTCCTCGCGAAGACCGTCAACACCGCCCGCAGCATCGACGATAAGGCGAAGCGAATTCGCGATACCGGCATGGGCATCAACAATTCGACGGACTCGATCGAGCAGCTCGTGAGGACGAACCGCATTGCGCGCTCGATCCTCAGGACGGCACGGCCGCTGCAGCCGAGGCTCGCCAAGATCTCCAACCGGGCCTCCTCGATCAATCGCTCCGCGGCCTCGATCGACGGCCTCGCGGGCACGATCCTGTCGACCGCGGGGACGATCAACAACAGCGCCACGACGATCAACGGCACGGCCGGGGCGATCAACTCGGTCGCCGGGACGATCAACGGCACGGCGGGAGCGATCAACGAGGTCGCAGGCGGCATCAACGCCGTCGCCGGCACGATCAACAACACGGCACGGACCATCAACGCCACCGCCGGCCCGGGCCCGGGCATCCTGGGCGTGGCTCGGTTGATCGATGGCGATGCGTCGAGGATCGTCCGGGGTCTCAACACGACGGTCGGCGTCGCCGATGCAATCCGCATCGACTCGGAGAACATCCTCGACGTCGCCAAGCAGATCCTCAACAGCGCGGCCTGCATCAACGAGAAGCTGCCGCCTCTCTCGGCGCCCGGCCAGTGCGCCAAGTGATGGGGTCGACCATGAGCAACTACGACCACATCATGAGCAACGACCCATCGGGGAGGTCCCTGTGAACCGCACAGCCACAGACACACGGTGGACATGGATCTTCGGAACCATCCTGATCCTCGTCGTCATCGTCGTCATCGCGTTCCTGCTCGGTATCACGAGCGCGCTGAACAGCATCGACGACGCGCTCGGGACGACCGACACCACGCTGGAAGAGGTCGGCGGTGAGGCCAAGCCGCTGCCCCAGTACATCGCGACGATCAACGAGAACCTGACGAACATCGACACGGCGCTGAAGCCGATCCCGAAGCAGGCGAACAAGATCCTTGCCTCCCTGACCTCGATCGATCAGTCGGCGGGTCGGATCAACGCGGCCCTCGGCAACACGTCGAGCTCGCTGATCGACACGTCCGGTTCGCTGGTGAACACCTCGGGGGACCTCAGCACGATCACGAGCTCGCTGCAGAACACGTCTGGCTCGCTGATCGACACCACCAACATCCTGGTCACGATCCGCGGCTCGCTGCGGAACACGTCAGGCGTGCTGGTGAGCGTCAGCTCGCGGGTCAAGGCGATCAACGCCGAGCTGCGGGCCGCCCGGAGCGCGGGCAGCGCGGGCACGGCCGCGGTCCCGCCCCAGGTCGCGAGCATCAACGCCGATCTCGTGGGTGCGGAGGGCGGCAATGCCATCCATGGCGACGGCGGCCTGTTCCAGACCAACCTCGGTCTGCGGGCGACGGAGGGGCACCTGACCAGCATCTGCAAGTCGGCGCTGCTGTCGCTCCTGCCTCCGACCGGCGCCTCGTGCTGACGGTTCGGACACCAGAGAGAGGGCGTAACCATGCGTAACATCCTCAGTGGTGCCCGTGGCATGGCGCCGTTGGTGCTGGTGATCCTGATCGCGTGGGCGCTGTTGTCGGTCATGTTCCTGACCGGCACGCTGCTCGCCGCGCGATCGATCGATCGCTCCGTCAACACCGCCAAGACCGGCATCAACCCGCTCGTCGAGGACATCGGCACGGATGCCAAGTACATCGACGAGGCCCGCAAGATCGCGGGCGTCTCGGGCCAGATCCTGAAGGCGGCCAAGCCGCTGTCAGGTCAGCTCACCGTGATCGAGCGCACGGCCAGGACCGGCATCGACCCGAAGCTGAAGGCGATCCTGGGCAAGGTGGGCGACATCAACGAGGTCGCCGGATCGATCAACGCCAACGTGCTGCAGATCGGGTCGACCGTGGATTCCATCCTCGGCAACGCGAGCTCGATCAACGGCAGCGTCCAATCGATCAACAGCAGCGGCCGGACGATTCTGGCTCGGGCCCGTTCGATCAACGCCAGCGCGCGGAGCATCCTCGGCCGAGGCGGCTCCATCCTGTCCTTGGTCCAGGTGATCGATGGCAAGGTGGCGCGGGCCAACAGCCAGGCGGACATGATCGATGCCGATACCAAGGTCATCGACCCGAACGTCGCGAAGATCCTGGCCAATGTCGGCAAGAAGGGTCCGGGCGGACATGGCGGCACGATCCACGGTCATGCGAATGGGATCGACTGCAACGTGGTGGTCAACGGCGCTGTCGGAGAGCTGCTTGATGCTGTCAGCGACGTGCTCGACGAGCTGCTGGGTGGCGGCCCCGCACCGACCCCAGGATCCAGCGATTTCTGCAACGAGGGTGCGTGATCCATGACTCCACTGATGTCAGCCGGATACACAGATTGGTACATCGGGCTCGGGCTCGTGTTCTTCGTCATCGTGGTCGTCGTCATCATCGTGGCGATCATCCTGACGCTGGCCGCGCGCATCGCCGACCAGGCGCGTAACGCGTCGGCCGGCGTCGACACGGTGCGAGCCCAGATCACCTCCCTGGACCGTGGGGTGGCCCGGGTCAACGACTCGGCGGTCCGGATCCTTCACATGGCCCGGACCCTCAGGAAGGTGGCGGTGGGCAAATGACGACACTCGGAGCGTTCGACACGCACGCCCTCTGGCAGATCGTCCTGGGCATGGGCGCCGTCGTGCTCGTCGTGGTGATCATCCTGATGATGCTCCTCCTGAGCCTCGTCAAGGACATTCAGATCAGCGTCGGGGTCCTCCTGGAGACCGCGCCGATCGTCGCCGCGAGCACGTCGCAGATTCCGCTCCTGGCGCACACGCCCCCGGTGCTGTACCTCGTCATCGAGGAAGCGATCGTCCAGGACGGCTACATGAACGCGCTCACCGACGGCTACATCGGGGCAGGTGAAACGCTATGAGCACAGAGCTCATGACGGCCCTGAGCGTGGCCGAGGCGGTGGCGCTCGTGGTCATCCTGGCGATCGCGCTGACGCGCGTTCGTCAGCGCCTGACCATCATCTCCGACGGGTTGAAGGAGCTCGCGGGCATGCTGGTCACGGTTGAGGAGCAGCATCTGCGGCCGCTGCCGAAGCTGGTGGCGGACGTCAACGCGCCGCTGCAGACGATCAGCGGCGTGCTACCCGGCATCGCCGCGAAGGCGGCGCTCGTGGTCCGCAAGGCGACAGGGGGCTAGGAGACATCATGGAAGTCGTATGGATAATGAATGTCGTCCTGATCGTCGTGATCGTCGTGCTGGTCATGCTGCTCATGGGCGTCCTCCAGGCGGCGAAGAGCATCCCGCCGACGATCGACGCGATTGCGGGCGTCGCTCAGGCGGCGTCGAAGGATCTGGACGCCGTCGTGGTGCTGCTCACCACGCAGAACTACATCAGCCAGATCGTGGCTAGCGTCGCCAACTACGGGGGCTCGCTTGACGCCGCCCTCCCGGACGCTTAGGGGGTAAGCCATATGGAGCCAGCAGTTGCAGTCATGATCCTCCTGGTCACGCTGATCATCGCGGCGTTGGCCGTCTACCTCACCGCGACGATCCTCGAGCTGATCAAGATCACCAACGGCCTCGACGTCGTCATCAACGGCGTGGGCGAGATCGTCGCCAAGACCGCGCCCGTCAACGGCGTGGTCGATGCGATCAACACCAACCTGGTCACCGGCCGTGACCTGCTCGAGACCCTGCTACTCAAGAAGGCCGGCCCGGACAGCGCCGGGCTCGTGGAGTCGCTGTTCCCCGGCGAGGGCAAGAACTTCCTGCGTCGCGTCGGACGCAGCGGCAAGGTCGTCAACGTCGGCACGGTGTACACGCGTGGGGTCGGGATCCTGGCCGGCCTCGGCCGCGGTGCACCGATCGGCGCGGCGCACGAAAAGGGCCCGGCGGTTCGCGACCCGCAGTACTCGACCACGGCCGCCTCGATGCTCTACCCGCGGCCGGGTGGCGCCAGGGCGCGCCCGAAGTCACCGGTCGTCGGCTCGGACGCTCCGACGCAGTACGAGCCGACCTCGGCGCCCGGCGTGCGACCCGGCAGGGAATCGGAGTCCGGCGATGGCGGGGAGGCTCCCGAGACGCCGACGGGTGAAGCTCCCGACATGCCCACGGGTGGAGCTCCCGACATGCCCACGGGCCAGGGCGAGGGTCAACAGGCTCAGCAACCGGCAGCCGCTGAGCCTCAGCCCGAGCCCGACACCGAGCCCGAGCCCGAGCCGGAGCCTCCGCCCGAGCCCGAGTCTGCCGCGCCACCACCAGCGGACGCCGGTGGCGGCGACTCGGGTGGCGGCGACGAGCAGCCTCCCGGCAGGATGAATCTTCGGGGCTCGCGGCCCTGGGAACGCTGAGCCGTTACGGGAGTCCGGCCACCGGCCGGACCCCCGTCGTCGTGTCAGCCCGGTGAGGACGTGAGCCGCAAATGGATGGTCGCCGGTGCCGTGGCGGCCGTCGTTGCGATCGTGCTCGGAGCCCGTCTGGGCAGGGACCTCTTGTCGGACGACGACCCGCCGGCGAAGTCGTCATCGGCCCCCGACATCGTCCGCTTCCACGAGACGGTCGCGGACGTCTCGCTGTCGTACCCGGCCAGCTGGAAGCGAGCCAAGCACCCGGACGAGGAGATCCCGCTCCTCATCCTCGCGCCCGACCGCACGGCAGCGCTGCAGGTGCGTCGCTCGGAGACCGGCCTCGAGGACATCACGCGCGAGACGCTGGCGGTCGCAAGGAAGCTCACCGATCCGCTCTTTCGCGCCATCAAGGGCACGAAGCTGCTCGAGCCCGTCGAGCCGGTCGAGCTCGGGGGCCTCTTCGGCTGGCGCTACAGGTACACCTACCGCGACGGTGACTCCGCCCGCGATCACTACTTCGTCTTCAAGCGCGGTCTCATGCTCGCGCTCGTGTTCGAGGTGAGCCCGGCCAGCCGCCTGCGAAACTTCATGGCGCAGTTCGACCGCATCGCGCGCTCGTTGCGCGACGGCGCCCCCGCGTAACGCTCCGTGGGAAAGGGCGGCGTCGGGGCCTCGCAGCGTGGCGCGCACGCGCGTACCGGTGAAGCGACGCGCGCGCATATGCTGTCGGGGATGGCCACGGTCGCCGAGCCACCCTCCGCTGACGAGGCACGCTCGGGTGAGGCGGAAGGGCGGCCCGCCGCCCGCCCGCGTGCGGTTCGCTCGCAGACGCTCGTCAGCGCCGCGGCGCTCGCCGTGGCCGCGGGGGTCATCCACGCCGTCGCGATGGTCGACCACTTCGACCACTACTGGCTCTACGGCGTCTTCTTCCTCGTCGTCACCTACGCGCAGGTCCTGTGGGGCATCTGGGTCTATCGCCATGCACCGAACCCGCGGGTGCTCGTCGCCGGTGGCGTCGGCAGCCTCGCGGTCGTGGCGGTGTGGGTCGTGTCCCGCACGGTGGGCGTCCCGGTCGGCCCCGAGACGTGGGATCCCGAGAGGATCGGCGCGATGGACATCATGGCGACGCTCGATCAGCTCGTCCTCGCGGCGCTTGTCGTTGCGCTCGTCGCGCCCGAAGGCCGCGTCGGCGCCCGCCTGACAGGGCTGATGGGCGGCCACGCCGTCCGCATCGCGATCATGCTGTGCTCAGCGAGCCTGTTCTCGCTCCTGCTCGGCAGCCACGCCCATTGAGAGCGCCGCGCCCGCGTGGGCGCGGCGCAATGACAGTTGGCCGGTCTGCCCGCCTCCCGATCAGGCGGGGATGCCGCTGCGCTTGGCTTGCGAAGCGGTGGAGGCAGAGGACAACAGTCCTGATGCCAGTGCGACGACGCCGAAGAACAAGTGGTTGAAGTTCTCCAGGTCGCCTGATCCCTTCATCGAGATGATCGTGAGGCTGTCGACCTTGTCCCCCACCCGGATGGGGTCCGTGTCGACGAAGCCGATCACGAAGGCGACGACGTAGAACAGGCCCACGCCCATCAGCGCGCCCTCGGTGGTCGGGGCCGAGAAATGCGCCATGACCAGCAAGAACGAACCGATGAAGAGATGAACGACGTTGTGCGCTGGATTGACCTGGAACCAGAGGATCGCCTCGTCGGTGTTCTGCGTGAAGTCGTTGAAGCCTGTGACGATGAACCCGATGACCCCGATGGCAACGTAGAAGAGGCCCAAGGCGATCGCCACCCGCGCCGCCAGGCTGTTGTTCCCTGTCATGTGGTCCGACTCCTCCCTCTTGATGGATCGCTGAGTCTATAGGCGCGACGCCCGATCGTGCGCGCCAGATCGCGGTCAGCGTCCGCGTCTGCGCACTCTACCCGCCGATCTGGCTCATCGTGCGAAACGGCTGCTGGTAGCCGGGATCGTTGACATGGTGTTTGAGCTCTTTGCGCCACACGGCGTCGCGGATGGTCTGCTCGAGCTCGGCGTCGGTCGCGCCGTTGCGAAGGGGTTCGCGCAGGTCGGTTTCGTTGAGGCTGAACAGGCAGGTCCTGAGCTTGCCTTCGGCGGTCAGGCGAATGCGGTCGCAGTCGCCGCAGAAGGGTTCTGAGACCGGGTTGATGAAGCCGATCTTGCCCTGGCCGTCGGCGAAGCGATAGACCCTGGCGGTCGCCGATGGCTCGCGCGGCTGCGCTTCGAGCGGGTAGACGGCGTGGATCGCGGCGCGGATCTCGTCGCCGGCCAGCACGCTCTTGGGATCCCAGTTGTGATCGGCGTCCAAGGGCATGAACTCGATGAACCTGACCTCGTACGGGTGCTCTCTGGCGAAGCGCGCGAAGGGCAGGATCTCGGTCTCGGTAAAGCCGCGCATCCCGACGGCGTTGATCTTGATCGGATGGGCTTGCGGGAACTGGGCGAGCGCCTCGAGGCCCTTGAGCACGCGCGGAAGGCTGTCGCGCCGCGTGATCTCAAAGAAGCGGTCGCGCTGCAGCGAGTCGATCGAGACGTTGAAACGCCCGATCCCCGCGTCGACCAGCGCGGCGGCGTCGCGCTCGAGCAGGAAGCCGTTGGTGGTGATGCTCAGGTCGTCGAGGCCCGGTACGGCGGCCAGCATCGCCGCCAGGCGGGGAAACTCGCGGCGTACGAGCGGTTCCCCGCCGGTCAGGCGCACCGCGCCGACGCCCATCTCGGCCAGCAGGCGCACGAGGCGCTCGATCTCCTCGAAGCGCAGCACGTCGCCGCGCTCCAGCCACGGCAGGCCTTCAGCGGGCATGCAGTACTGGCAGCGGAAGTTGCAGCGGTCGGTGACCGAGACGCGCACGTCACCGATGTCGCGGCCGTGACCGTCGACGAGTGGCGCGCGGTCCATCGCCAGGGAGGCTACCCTGCCGCCCGTGTCGTGCCGTCCCGCCGTCACCCTGCTGGCCTGCGTGGCGCTCGTGCTCGCGCTCGCCGCCTGCGGCCAGAGCGAGCCCGAGCAGGTCGAGGAGACCATGCAGGCCTTCGCCACGGCCATCGCCGAGGAGGACTACACCGGCCTGTGCGACGACATCCTGGCCGGCGAGTTGGTCGAGGGCGTCAGCTCGGTCGGCCTGGACTGCCCGGTGGCGCTGGGCCTGGCCCTGGAGGAGGTCAAGGCACCCCGTCTGGAGCTCATGGACATCGACATCGAGGACGACGAGGCCCTGGTCCGCGTGCGCACGACCGCCGAGGGGCAGCAGCCCTCCGAGGACGCCGTCCGCCTGGTCAAGCAGGACGGCGACTGGCGCGTCGCCTCCCTCTCGGCCGCCCAGCCCCAGCCGCCTCAGCCCGTC